>CAJYHH010000952.1 GCA_913773825.1 Candidatus Sericytochromatia bacterium
TGCTTAAAGGCGTATGCGCCAATAAGCGCTTAGCTTCAAGCGTCACGCGCTCATCAATTAACTGCTTGGCAGAAGAGCCTGTCAGCTGTTGAGTGGCGCGATTGAGTGTACGCGCTGAGCAGTTCAGTTCATCAGCATAGTCCTGAACTGTGCGTGACTGCATAAAGCCTTGTTCAAGCGCCTTTTGAAACTGATGTAAAAGGGTCTGCTGTTTGTTACTGAGCTCAGACTCTAATAAGTTTGCCTTGTTAAGACGAGTCAGCTGCAGAAGTAAAGCCATCAGCTGGTGGCGCAGAATGTTTTCTGAAAGCTGGCTGCCATCACTGTTTGTGTATTCACTTTGCAATGCTTCAAAAGTTCGCTGAAAGCTGACTAACTGGCGGGGATTTAACTGAAGGTGACTGTTAAAAGGCTGAAGGGTTTCTGATTCAGGCAATAAAAATTCGGGCTTAAATAAAATCAAATGAGCTTCAGCCTGATCAATTGAAAGATAGCGCAAGACCTGGCCAGGATACACCTGCAGAACGGTTCCGGGTCGGCAGGTGATTTTAACAAAGTCTATTTCTTCACTGCCTTGCCCAGCAATATAGAGCACCAGCAGATGAAACCGAGGTCGCTGCAAACGTTTAAAAAAAGCAGGCGTCATCCGTCGGCGTAGTTCACTCAGGCAAAAAATTTCAATCCCAAAATGGGGGATTGAGGGATTGCGAAAGGCCAGTTCAAGAAATTCAGTCTGTAAGCTCATGATCTACTTAGCTTAACAGGCTTTGTCCAGTTTTGACCATTAAGCGTCAGGATCTAACCTTGGCCTTTGAATCAAGATTAGTCTAGGATAAAAGCAGATATTAAGTGAGCTTCTTTTTACTCGAAAACTCTAAATAAAGCCTGATTTAACCCTGTTAAGCCTGCTCAAAGACAGATAAAAACCAGGCTAATAGAAGCTCTAAAAGGATAAAAAGATGATGACTCAAGAAGCAATTGGCTTTAGCCAGCGTCTGGGGATTCTGCTGCGTTGTCTGTCGCGAAATTGCCCACGCTGTGCCCAAGGGCCGATCTCTGGCCTGGGATATTTTAAGGAAGTTTGCTCAAACTGTGGTCTGGTGCTGGATCGCAAAAACGGTTTTTTGCTTGCCGCTTTGCCCTACACTTATTTTATTTTTGCAGTGCTCTGGCTCTTGCCTTTATTAATTCTGTGGGCGCAAAGTCTCTTAAGTTACCCAATGGCTTTTGGCTTAGTGGCGGTAGGCGCGCTGGTCTGGCCTTTATTGTTGTATAACTACTGCAAAATGATTGCTTTGGGCCAATATTATTTCTTTTTACCAAAAGAACTCAATCGCATCTAGACTCAGCTAAATCAAGATTAATATTTTAAGACCATCGCGCCAAGAGAAAGTCCTGCACCTGTACCCAGCAGACAAAAGCGCTGACCTCGCTGGAGACGGCCGGCTTCAATAGCATCATGAAGCGCCATTGGAATTGAAGCGGCAATGCAGTTGCCATGTTCAGCCAGAATATCCATAAACTGCTGCTCTTGAAGGTCTAACAATTGTTTGATTTTATCTAAAGCGACCCGGCTGGCCTGATGAGGAACAAACAGATCGATATCTGTAAGCTGAAAGTCCAGTCCTGCAAATAACTCCCGGCGAAAGTGGCGCAGTCGCCTTAGAGCTTTAGTCAGAACAGCCAGCCCGTTCATGGTGACTGTAAAGGCTTCGGGGCTGACATCTGTTATACGGGGATGGCGAACATTGCCACCAGCTGGAATATGAATATGCATCGCGCCATTGCCATAGGTTTCCATGCGTGAAGCCAGTAGAGCTGAGTTTTGATTTTCTGGCGTGCGCTGAACAATCGCTGCAGCAGCGCCATCACCTAATAAAGTAGCGCTTTCCCATTCATTCGGATTTAGT
>CAJYHH010000953.1 GCA_913773825.1 Candidatus Sericytochromatia bacterium
GGCATGAATTTGGCGATTTACATTTGATTTTGCCATGAGTGTGTTTCGTTTTTTAAACCGCGAAGTCAGCTAAAATAGGCCTATGCAAGAGCCTTTAAAAGAAGTGACGATTGTTGAACACCAGCCCCATCAGGAGCTGGTGATTTTACAGGCCGTAGCGCGTAAATTGAGTAGTTCTGTTGAGCTGTCACAGAGTTTACAACTCACCCTGTCTCAGGTGGCAGAGCTGCTCTCACTGGAAACCGGCTGGATTTTTTTATTAGATGAACAAGGCCAGGCTTTTTTAGCTGCAGAGCAAAATTTGCCTGCGGGATTACAGATACCTGAGCGCATGTGCGGCAGTTGTTATTGTCTGGACATCTTTCGCATGGATGGTTTGCAGACCGCTGAAAACGTCAGCATGATTACCTGTAGTCGTTTAAACAAGCTGGAACCTTCAGCGTCAGGTGATTTGCGTTTTCATGCCAGCATTCCCCTACAGGCGGGAGGCGCAAAGCTTGGCGTGATGAACGTAGCCAGTCGCCAAAAACAAGCCCTCAGTCCCAATGAACTTAATATGCTGTATACCATTGGGGATTTACTGAGTCTGGCGATTCAGCGCAATCGTTATCACGAAGAGCATCTTCGCCATTCAGCCTTGAATGAGCGTTATCGGATGGCGCGAGAGCTACACGATAGCTTCGGCCAGGGTTTAGCAGCGTTGATTATGCGGCTCGAAACCCTGGATGCGTTAACCGAAAAACTAGAATCCGAAACCCAGCTAAAATTGCGTATGCAGGAACAGATTCAGCAAAGTGTTAAATTAGCGCGTCAGACTTTGCGTGAAGCGCGCGGGACGGTTCAGAATCTCCGCAATCCCGAGCTTCAAGTGGGAAGTTTTGCTGATGACGTTGAAAGACTGATTCAAGAGGTCTTGCCTGATCAGCAAGTTGAACGGTGCATTGAGCCTTTTGCTATGTCTGCCCAGCTTCGACATGGGCTTTATCGAATGGTGCAGGAGCTGTTAACGAATATTCATCGCCATGCCCAGGCTGAAAATGTTTTGATTCAGCTTGATGCTCAAGTGGATGGGGTGAAGTTAGTTGTCAGCGACGATGGTCAGGGGTTTGACCCTAAACACATACCTGCTGGGCATTTTGGTCTGGTGGGCTTGCGTGAACGAATTCATTTATTACAGGGCTGCTTCAAGCTCTGTAGTCAAGTTGGACAAGGCACATATGTGGTAATTCAGCTACCGATACAGGGATTTATTCAAGGAGCAGAACCATGACCAGGATTTTGGTGGTGGATGATCATCCAATTGTCAGAGACGGTCTCAAAGCTGTTCTGGCCATTGAATCAGATTTTGAAGTTGTTGGAGAAGCCGCTGATGGCCAAGAAGCCTTAGCTCAGTACCAGACGCTTAAACCTGATTTGATCATGCTGGATTTAGAAATGCCGATTTTAGACGGGATTGGAACGTTAAAACAATTGCCCCAAGATGCACGTGTGCTGGTTTTAACTGTGTTTGATACAGACGAACGGATTTTAGAAGCAATTCGCTCAGGGGCTCGCGGTTATTTATTAAAAGATAGCCCCAGAGATCAAATTTTTCAAGCCATTCGTTTCATTCATGCTGGCGGAACCCTTTTGCCTTCACAGGCTTTAACTCGCTTGGTGACGCCTCGCGAACAGCTCACTCCTCGTGAGACTGAGGTTTTGGGCTTAATGGGACACGGTTATGCAAATCGTGAAATTGCGGAGCAGTTGCTGGTCAGTGAGCGAACAGTTAAATTTCATGTCAGTGCTGTTTTGGCCAAGTTGGGTGCGGGTAATCGTACAGAAGCCGTTAGTTTGGCACTGCAGCAGGGTTTGATTCGTTTAGCCGATAGCCGGTCTTAACGGGAATCTCAGTCTCTCTGTTAAAATAGAGATAAATACTTCTTAATGGGAGGGGCAAGATGAAAACTGTCCCTGAAACCTATACTTTAGCCCGCAAACGGGCTGTCTGGTGGGCTGAAGAAGCCCAGGGCCTGATTCTAGTCGAAGGCTCAGATGCGGGTAAATATCTGCAAACTCAGCTCACTCAGGATTTAGAAGGGCTTGTTGTCGGTACGGGAGCGCCTGCTGCCTTAGTCGATCGCAAAGCTCATCTACGTTCTCTTTTACTGGCTTTACGTCAGGATACGGGTCGTTATTGGCTCTTGCCTGAAGCGGGTGGACAAGCCTTATTTGACCATCTGGATTCTTTTCATTTTATTGAAGACGTCAATCTGAGCCAAAGTGATGACTGGCTGCGCCTAAGACTAGAAGGCCCTGCTAGTCTAGAAATTTTACGGGAGCTCAGCGGCCAGGACTTAAGTTTACAAACTCGTTGGAGTCTGCGCTCGCTGGCAATTCCAGGGGGTTCAGTCTGGGTGATTCCCGATAGTCTGAGCGGCGAAACCGGTTTAAGGCTGCTTGTAAGGCAGACTTTTGCTGACAGTTTTAAAGCACAATTAGCTGATTTGGGCATTTTGGAGCTTGAGCCTGTCGCCCAAGACATGCTGCGAATTGAAGCAGGTTCACCGCGTTTTGGGATTGATATGGATGAAAGCACCCAATTGCCCGAAACAGGTCTTGAAAAAATTACCGTCAATTATGATAAAGGCTGTTATCTCGGCCAGGAAGTGATTGCCCGAATTAAAACTTACGGGGTTGTCCCCAGAGCTTTAATTGGCTTGCAGTTGGATCAAGAGCCCCAATCCCCAGGAGCGCTCAAGTTTGAAGGCAAAGCTGTTGGCCGTTTAACTTCCTGGACCTGGTCTCCTCAGCTAAATAGCTGGGTGGCTCTGGCATATTTGCACAAAAAAATCCGTCAGGGTGGTGCTGAGCTTAGCCTTGAGTTAAACGAGCAGCCAATCGCCGTCACCGTGCGTCGTTTGCCGTTTTATACTCCACCAAGTGCAGCTGAGCAGGCCAAAGTTTTACTTGAACAAGCTTTAGAAATGTTTGCTGAAGAGGATGAAAGTAAAACAATTCCGCTTTTAGAAGCCGCCATTGCCAAAGACCCGATGTTAGCAGATGCTTATGAGTCACTTGGCGTGATTTTATCTCGTCTGGGTCGTCACGAAGAAGCGATTGAAATTATGCGGCGTCTAACCGAAGTGGCGCCCGAAGAGCCGATGGCCCATACCAATTTATCGCGCTTTTATATGCTGCTGGGCGATAAAGATACTGCTGAAAAACATATGGGAGAAGCCACTCGTTTAAATATGCTCCGTACTCAGCAGGCCTTTCAGGCTACTCAGCTAGCGGCCCGTGAAAAGGCTCAAAAGCAAGAGATGATGGAAATGTTTAAAGAAGTGCTGGAGACTGAAGATCCAGATGATTTAGTTGCCAATTTTGGCTTAGGTAAAGCGCTTCTAGATTTAGAACAACCGTCTGAAGCGCTTCAGTACTTAGA
>CAJYHH010000954.1 GCA_913773825.1 Candidatus Sericytochromatia bacterium
CTTTGGCCAGTTCCAGCTTTTACCCCGCCAAGGCGATACAACCATTCCGCGTCTGGCCCTCAAAGAACCCCTGCGCCAGGAAGTTGAAGCTTTTGTCCAGGCTGTCACCCATGGCCAGGCCCCTGAATCAGACGGCCAGTTTGCAACCGGCATTGTCAAAATTCTAAGCGCCATCAAAACATCCATGCAGCAACACGGGCAAGCGATTCGGATTGAAGAGGACGAATAGACTGAGGACTAAAGGACGCAGGACAAATGGACTGAAGACAAAGAGAGAAAACAAATAAAGGAATTTGTTTTCTCTCATCTTGTCCTAAGCGAGCACCGCGAGCGGTCCATTAGTCCTCTCGTCCATTAATCCTTTAAGCCCGGTGCTTTTAAACGGCTATAGTTGCGCAGGAAGTCCTCAAAGGGCTCTTGCTCTTGGGCTTCAAGCTGGGTTTGCGATTCAACAGATGCTTTGGCGTGTTCAGCAAAGACAGCTTCAAGTTCACCAGCGGTTTCTGCACATAAGGCAGAGGTATGTTGCGCTGAGAGATTTAAGCCCCAGTCGAGATACTCGATATCCTGATCCTGAATCTGCTGTAATACTCTGGCTGAAGGCGTTTCTTCAGGATGGCGCAGCAGATGTTCATAGCGATCCAGGAGCTGCATATATTTGCCCTGGGTGTAGTTATGATAATCGAGCTTTTCGGCTAATAAACGCATATTGTCCAGGACTTCTAAACCCCAATCCAGCATCAGGACTTCCTGGCCCTGACGTTTGAGGGTGACGCCGGGCTGGCGCCCAAAGAGCGCAGCCTGCTGGTGATTATGACTGTTTTCAAGCTCTTGTTCTCGGTCAATGGGGGGATTCGGCCGCAGCAGGCAGTACAGCAACAGCAGACGAATAAACTCAAGCTGATCAGGATGAGCACCTATTGGGCTATCGGGCTGAACATCTAAAGCCCGAACTTCGACATAGTCAACTCCGCGCTCACGCAAGGCCACAAACGGGCGTTCATCAGGAGCAGGCGGCTGTTTGGGGCGAATCAAAGCATAGTGTTCAGCTTCGATTTGCAAGAGATTGGCATTCAGCTGGCGATAGCTGCCGTCATCGTCACGCAGGCCAATAATCGAAAAGCCCGCACACTCAGTGGTAATCGCCTGATACAGACTGCTGAGATATTCAGTCAGGCTGTTAAAGCTGACCGATGACGAGCAGCGCGTGGAATTGACATAGCCAATCCGGCTCATGCGCAGTGAAGTTGCATAAGGGGCATAAAGAGTCTGATCTTTCCAGTTTTTAAGCTCAGGCGCTTCGCGCTTAATAAATGATTTGTCAACCGTAGGCGTAGCGCCAAAGAAATAAGCTAATAGCCAGCTCAGACGCAGGTAATTACGCATCAGCGCCAGATAGTTTTCAGACATAAACACAGACAATTTGCGGCTGTCGCCAACGCGTTGGTGCAGACGTTTCCAGAAGTCTTTAGACCAGGAATAGTTAAAGTGGACGCCTGAAATTACCTGCATTTTACGGCCATAGCGATTGGCCAGACCCTGGCGATACAGGGTTTTGAGCCGACCGTTATTAGAAGTCCCAAAGCGACCTAACGGAATCGTCGGCTCGTCAACACGCGGAGGCATGCTTAAAAACCACATCCGATCTGCTTCTGGCAGATGACGGGCGGCAAAGCCATGCAGGCCGTGTAAATGATTCAAGAGTTCATCAAGAGATTGAAAAGGAGGGGTGACAAGTTCGGGCTGCGCTTCAGAAAAATCAAGGGTGATGTCTGGATTAAAGAGCGCTGAGCCCCAATCAGATGGATGTGGCGTCAGCGCCAGATCACCCTGGGCGTCAGTCCGCAACATCTCGCGTTCGATACCAGCCTGAAAAACCTCGCTCTGTCGCCAGTCATCAGGCAACAGAATTTTGAGTAAGGCTTGGTACGAGAGTTCGTTGGCCATTATGGTTCTACTTTCTTGGTCAGTGAAGATGGCTTGATAAATACCATTTAAAACGATGGATGCCCCTGGATGCAAATAGCCTGTTAAATCCAGGGGTGCCTTTGCTAAGATAGTTCAAGTTCAAAGTAATTGCAATCGGAGCCGATATTATGGCAGAAAACGAACTCCCCGGCCGCTTGGTCAACCCCGAAAAACTTATTTTAATGCAGGATCTCGGTCTACTGCTATTCCGTGTCGGGATTGGCGCCCTCTTACTCACCCAGCACGGCTGGGGTAAATTTACCGGCTTTGCCGAAAAATCACCGACTTTTTCTGACCCGCTGCACGTTGGCCCGGTCATGAGCATGGCCAGCGCCGTCTTTGCTGAAGTGGTCTGTTCCTTTTTAGTCATGATCGGCTTTGCAACACGCCTGGCCTCAATAGTTGTGGCCTTTACCTTTATGGTGATCGTCAATCTGGTCCATGGCGCTGACCCCATTAAAGAAAAAGAACTGGCCGTTGTCTACTTACTGACATTTGCGGTCATTGTCCTGACAGGCCCAGGCCGCTTTTCAATTGACACGATGATTAAACACGCCTGGCTCAAACGCCAGAATGAAAAAGCTGGCAAAGCCGATTAATTCCAGCACTCGCTAAAATCAGGGATTCAGGCTGCTTTTCAGCCTGAATCCAAGTTAGATTCCGTCTGAATATAGTATGCTGATAAGATGGAACTTAAAAGCAGCTTTCCCACTCAGCAGGCAGCCGTAGCCGCCGCCAATAAGCTCAAAGGCCATGAGGCGATCAAACAAGAAGCCGATGGCAGCTTTGGCGTTTATAGCCTGAGTGCAGAAGAGAAAAAACAAGTCGACAGCCGCGACTTCAGCAAGTTTACTCAAGACATTGTCAGCTTTTCAATTGATCAGCCCAAAGGCGCGGATAAAGTAGTCGACCGGATTTCGGAGCATCAGTATAAAAGCCTCGAAGCCGCCCGTGAAGCAGCAGCTGCTCATCCGGGTAACGAAACCATTGCCCGTAACGACAACGGCACACTCAGCATGATTCCCTTTGTCGATGATGACAAAGTCGAAGACGCAGAAGGCCAGCACTTTAGTAAATTTGCTGCCAATACCCGCGAAGTCGCCATTCAGGGTGTAGATGGTAAAACAGAATTTATCGAAGCCGTTGATGCCCGCGGCACAGAACTCGCTGAAAACGCAAAAACCCTGATGGATAATATCCACGCCAATCAGGCCAAGCTGGGTAAAAAAGCCAAAAGCAAACCGAATCAATATGTGCTGGGCGGCAACACCGTTGATATCGCAGGTGGCAAAGTTGCGGCTGACTGTTCAGGCTTTTTAAAAGGCATGTATGCAAAAGTCGGCGTTGACTTTACACCGCGTACTGCCGAAGATATTGGCCGGATGGTGCGCAGCGGCAAAGGGCCATTTAGACAGATCAAACACGGCGCGGATATTCGTCCAGGTGACGTCCTTTCGTTTTCGCTGCCAGAGCGTACAGAAATTACTGGCCACGCCATGATGGCCGTCGGCAAACCTGAACCGATCCAAAACGCCAAAGGCCAGGTGATTGGCTACAATCTGCGGATTATTGACTCCACCAGCCGAGCTCACGGAGATGACACCGACCACGGCAACGGCAAATCTGGTGCAGGTATGGGTACCATTACAGTTGGCGTCGATAAAAACGATAAAGTCATCAGCCTGAGCTGGGGCAAAAACTTCGAGATGTACGATTACAAACACGAAGTCACGGTTGGCCGCATTAAGTAATGCCTCAATCATTTAGGGCCAGTCCATTATGGTCTCTTATTTGTCAGATTGAGCCCGTCGAAATCTGAGGCAGTAACTCACTTTAGCAATCAGTGACTGTAAAGCCCATCCCAGATTTCATCTAAGAGCTGACAAGCCTGCTCTAAAGGCAGGACTTGATAAGTCTGGCTGGTCTGACTCAGCAAAGCCTGTTCACCAGACTGAATCTGCATCATGGTCTTGAGGGCTTTATCGACATTAAAATCCACGTTCACCCCTTTGGTCTCTAACCAGGTCTCAATCCGCTGATCTAAATTCTCAGCGGTCAGAGCTTGTTCTGCCTGCAAAAGCTGATAAACCACCAGCAGAATTTCTTTGGTTTCTTCTTCTTCACCGGCGTCAACTAAAGCGTGAAAGACTCCGGCATTAGAAACTAAATTGCGAAAAAACAGGGTGTCGGTTACGTCTTTTAAAAATTTGAGTTTTTTGTTTTTATAGCCCAGATACTGCTTTACAGCAAAGCCGCCAAACAGCAGACCCAGTGACAAAAGTGCGACTAACACAGGCAGGTAATTGCTGATCTGAGAGCCTTTTAAACCCAGACGTTCAACAGAAGCTGGCCCTAAAGTCAAAAATAACAGCACACCTACCACTAATAACAGCTGAGGCAAGGCTTTTAACACCATTGGGATTGCAGCCCCAAGCGCCGGTATAACAAACAGCAAACGATCTTTAAGCGTCATATGAATCTCAACGTTCGGAAACAACACTTCCAGATCGAGCTTGGGGATCAGCTTATAGAGATACAGATACATTTTGCCGGGCGTAAAGCGCAGCTGTTCTGGATTTAAACCGCGGGCTTCAAAATAATCTGAATCTCTAAAGCGAATCAGCAGGACCACGCGCTGAAACACGTCCATCATCTCACCTGATTTGCGCCAGAACTGCCATTTAGGCGGAGGCGGCACGGGCAAAGTGGTGGCACCACGCCAATAAAACAACATCTGCTCAAAGTCGTTAAAGTCGATTTTAAGATCAAGATTAATCAGCGAGCGTCCCTCGATCGCCTGCTGCAGTTGATCAGGTGTCAGCACACAATAATTGGCTCGCTCCAGAATACCCGTCAGAATGCTTAATAACTCAGACTCACGACGTTTGCGCTCAGCTGCATCTGGCTCATGATAACTCACGGTGTCACGGTCGGGATCCAGATGTGCAAAGGCCGTTTTTAAAGCTTCAAGCCGCTCGTGATAAGTATGATGTAGAGAAGCGCTTAGCAATTGCGCAAAGCTTTTAAACATCGCGCCATAACGCTCAGCAAAGGCTGAGTCCTGCAGAATCAGCTCAAGCAGATCCTGGCGGCTAAACGGAATAAAAGCTTCACGCTGTATCTCTTTTGTTAGCTCAGCTGATGGTTCAGCACTCATCTGAGCTTACAGCCGAGCAGCGTCCAAAGGGGTCTGGCCACAAAGCTGATCCGCAACTGAGACCGCCCGCTGAATCTCGAGATTTTCAGGATCTTGCTGCAGAGCTAATAAAAAGGCGTTGCGGGCGTCGACATAACGGCCTTGTTCCAGGAAAGCCAGGCCGATGCCGTTATACAGCACGGCAGAAGCATCACCTAAGTCTAAAGCCCGTTCAAATAGCTGAATCGCGCGTGCATGTTCACCGGCATCATTGAGCAGATAACCTAACTGAGTTAAAGCATCCAGATTGCGCGGGTCAAGCTCCAGCAAATCCACATAAAGCTCACTGGCTAAATCTGGACGGTTCAGGCTGTATTCTGTAAAAGCCAACAGACCTAAAAGCTCAATATGACCAGGTTTAATCTTTTTGGCGGCGTATAAACGTTCACGGGCTTTTTCAGGCAATTGTTCGTGTAGATCCAGTTTGGCTAAATCTAAAAGACTTTCAAATAAGTCAGGGTTGATGGTCAGAGCTTTTTCAAACAGCAGGCGCGCTTGATCAAGCTCGTCAGCCTGTAAGGCCAAAACGCCAATATTATGCATTGATTCAGCTTCTTGTGGATCAATGAACAGAGCCTGCTCAAAATCAGCGCGAGCAGCTTCTGACTGGCCCAGCATCAGATAAACTGTGCCGCGCTGGCGATAATCACTGGCTCTTGGAGCTTCAGTTTTTTCGATTAATTCACTAAAGAGCCCCAAAAGTTTTTCATGGGCCCCCTGCAGATGATAAAAACGAGCCAGAGCCTGCATCAGAGCTTCGCTATCGGTGAGCCCTTCAAGTAATTGACCCGCTTCATAAGTGCGATTTTGGCGCAAATACAGCTGGCTAAGCTCTGAGCGCACGGCTAAATTTAGGCTTTCAGTCAGATCCGGGCTGTTGAGTAAATCTTTGAGCAGGATTTCAGCAGCATCAAAATCATTAAGCAGAATCTGGGCTCTGGCCGCATCAAACCGCGCGGTCGGACGTAGAGCCACAGCCTGAGGATGAGCTTCTAAACGTTCAAAGTAACTCAGAGCCTGAGCGGGCTGTTCGCGCATCAGAGCCAGTCGGCCCAGACCCAGCAGGATTTCGGGGTTATGGGCGTTTTCTTTAAGCGCACGACGGAAGTAAAAGTCAGCTTTTTCAAGGTCATTGCGCATCAGGTAAGTATTGCCAATCCCGGCATAGGGCTTCCAGGTAGTAGCAGCTCGATCAGAGACAACCGCCATAAAGGCCCGTGAACGCATCGACATCGCGTGTTCAAAGGCTTCAACCGCCTGATCATACTCCCCTAAACCGTTATACAGACTGCCAAGATTGACCCAAAAATCAGGGTGATCTCGGCAGATTTCTGGGGCCGCCTCACAGAAGTCGCGAGCCTTCTGATATTCTTCTTTTTCAATTAAAATCGAAGCAACGTAGCTATAACATGCCGCAATATACATGGGCAGTGCAGGCAGCTTCTGGCTGAGCGCAATCGCTTTTTCTAAAGCGGCTAAAGACTGATCGCGCTCATGATTAATCCGGTAAGTCAGGCCCAGATTAAACCAGTGAAAGGGATTTTCAGGATCTTGAGCCAGTGAGCTTTCAATCAGCTCGATATTGCGGCGATATTTATCGCGACTGTCCATCATCTGGCCGGTATAACCATAATGCAGAATCAGCACATCGGGTGTAGCCAGACGTTCAAAAGACAGTTCAGGATTAACGGGCCCCAGTTGTTCATGAATCTTGCCCGAAAAACGCAGTTCAGGCTGATTGGGGAACAGACGCATCATATAGTGTTCAACCGCATCCACATCGTTGGTATCAGACTGCAGATTGCGAATCCGCAGCTGATAACCCACTAAACCACTGACCGGCATCTCAATCAGATCGCGTAGATTTTTTACGCTCTGAGGACTGACGGCCTCATCAGCGTCCAAGACTAAAATCCAGTCAGAAGTGGCATGACGGATCGATTCATTGCGAGCCTCAGAAAAATCACCCGTCCACTCAAAATGAAACAGCTCAGCACCAAACTCACGGGCAATATCCGCTGTGGCGTCAGTTGAACCCGTATCGACAATAATCATTTCGTCGACGACTTCTTTGACGCTTTCGAGGCACTGGCGCAAAAAGCTCTCTTCGTTTTTGACAATCATACACAGCGACAGGGTCGGCTTGGCCTGAGCAGCCTGTTGCTGGGCAAACAGTGCTGCTAGCGCAGGATAATCTTCTGAGCAGTCTCCCGTTTGAGCAGCCTGCTGTTGAGCAAACGGCAAGCTCTCACGGGCTCCTTGATGCTCAGGCTGCAGGGACAGCGCCCGGCTAAAGGCTTCTGCAGCCAGCTTCCAGGCCTTGAGATGAAACAGCGCAATCCCAGCCGCATGATAAAGATTGGCATGCCCTGGTGCAAGCGGGAGTGCATGTTCGAGCAGCGGAATCGCTTGGGCATATTCCTGGCGCTGCAAGTGAATCCCGGCCAGATCAAGTAAAACAATCGGGTTTTCGGGGCTGCGAGCCAAAACAGAGCCTAAGCCGTCGAGGGCTTTTTGGCTATCGCCAGCTTCAAGGGCCTGAAGAGCGTCTAATGTATCGCTTTGAATTTTATTTTGCAGCTCGCGCCAGATTGGACGGGCTTTGAGCTGATCTAAACGTTCATGCACTTGTTGGCCAATGACATCCCAACTAAAGCGCAAACGCACATCCGCCGCCAGTTCTAAAGCCGCCTGACGTAAATCTGCATCGAGACCGCGCTGATGTTGAACAAAGGCTTCACGTAAGCGCTGGCGCAGCTCAGCCAGATTCACTTCTTGCCAGGTCGGCTCCAGCTGAGTTGGTAAGCCCCCAATTTGGCGCTCAGGCTGACGGCTCAGGCGTGAACCCAACCAGCTCAGACTGGCATTTTCAGGCAGGCCAAAATCGCCTTCTAAACGGGTTAAAATCTGTGGCAGACCACAGGCGGCCGCTTCTAAAATTTGCAGACCAAAAGCTTCAGCTCGACAGGGGTACACCAGACTCTGGCAAGAGCGATAAAGCGCGGCGCGCTCTGCTTCGCTTAAGCTGCGGTCAAAATACAAAATTGACGGGCAGTCTGAATGCTGTTGAAGCTGCTGAAGCTTGTCAAGCTGAGGCTTACGGGCATTTTCAGAGGCTTCCGTCCAGTCTAAAATCATTAGCGAGACCGGCTCATCAGGCAAAAACTCTTCGTAAAAAGCGTCAAGCAGCAGATCTAAACCGCTATACCACAGGCTTTCGCCCACAAATAAAAACTTAAACGGCTGAGCCCCAGGCAAATCAGCCTTGGGGCCTTCAGGGCTAAAAATCTCTGGGTCAAGCGCGCTTGGCACCAGCACCAGACGTTCAGCGTCAACGCCCTCGCGTAAATAAGCCTGATAATTATTGGGGGTATGAACCCAGATTTCATCAGCCCCATGGCGAAAGAGCGGCAGCCATTCAAGCGGCAGCGAAGCGTATTCCCAGGGCTGCATCAGGATCCAATGACCCCGGTCTGGAGGCTGCAGCAAGGGCAGCGAACGATGCTCAATCTGCCAGCCTAGCTCTTTGGGCAGACGGCCCTGAGCAGCTGACAGTGAACTTGGCAAAGAACGAAGCTCGTCATCGCTAAAGATGCCGAGCTCGTAGTGGGCAGTTTTATCAAGCTCAGCAGCGAGTCTGAGATTGTAGTGGCTGTAGAATCCACCGCTGGCGAAAGGTCCCGCCAGGGCCAGCCCGGGCTTGTGCCGGAGCTTGCTGATTTTGAGTGCCATTTAGAAACTGCCTCCTGAAGCCTTAAGAAATCAGAATATTACCGTTAAGTATCGGCAAGATACGAGATGGACTTAAGGCGGACAAGAAGAGCGGAGGGGACAGGATTCGAACCTGCAACCCACAAGGGGCGACGGTTTTCAAGACCGCTTCCTCACCACCCGGACCCCCTCCGTGTGGAAAGTTCAGGTTGAAGAATAGCATAAAGCATCTGAGATACGCTATGGGCTTCAGCAAAAGTGCACAAAAAATATAGGATCTTTTTTATAGACTTATAAATGGGTAGATAATTGGTAGACGATTATTAGTCGATTGGCCGACAATCAGACTTTTAATTCATCCTTGTGTAAGCCAGTTAATTTAAGAGATTTTCAGCTAGAGGCTAAAGGTCTAAAAGCGAGTTTTAGCGTGAATAAAGCCGTGCGGAGTATATAAATTGTGATCAATCTACTGGTGGCGTTCCCTAAATATGTTAGTATTCCCCAGGCCTCAGGTAAGATTACCTAAGAGCCGTAATATTTCAGTATCAAGATAGGAAACGATTATGCAATCAACTGCCTACCCCACCCTCGAGCAGGAAGAGCTCAAAATGGATTACAAGCAGTTTATCCGCGAATTCGAGCGCTATCGCAATGTTCATCCCGATCAGAGCGTCACTCAGGCTCTCGACACCTTTGTTGAACAGTCCCAGACTGAAGCTGCTGAGCAGATTTAAACTAAAAATCCCGCGACTTAAACAAAGCTCGCCTGATTTTTATTTAGATTTAATCCCCTTCGCCAAGAAAATTAATCACCGGTCTGCATAAAATAAGTTTGACTCGGGTATATAGCTTTCAGACAAACCTTTAGATGTAGGACACGATTATGGTGAATTGGCCGTCCAATAACTTTTCTTCTCAGCCCATAGGCCCTTCGCAGAATGTTCAGCGAGCGCCTCAGGGCCCTGCTCCGGCAGCTAAGCCAGGCGCGCCTGCATCGTCCTCAGCAAGCCAAAATGAACAGCCTGCAGCAGCCGCAGAATCGACTGCAGATATCACTCAAGTTCGTGATATCAAGCAGAACAACGACCCTTTTGATCCAGCTGCTGGGGGCGTCAGCTTTCCGGGCCGCCCGAATAGCAGCATGAACTCAACCAGCTCGAGCTCAGGTGTTAGCGCCGTCAGCTCAGTTTCAAGTCTACGTAGTGAATTAGACGAAGTCAGCCCTGAAAACATGCTGATGGCAAAATCTTTTGTTGATGCCCTGGAGTCTGCCAGCAAAGGTTTTTCAGCTGGCGTCAGCGCAGCGCTTGAAGCCAGCGGCGTGACGGCTGAAGAACTGACTCAGGCCCTGCGCCAGGCCGCAGAAAGCCTCGATCCCGAAGCGCCCCTGCCTCAGTAATTTTTTTCAGTTTTTCAGTGCTTTTTAATAGATTTAAACAAAAGCCCCTGCTAAGCAGGGGCTTTTAACTTATCTGACTGTTACAGCCGCTATTTTAAGACTTGCTGGAAAACGCGCATAAAGTTACCGCCCAGCACTTTTTGGATATCTGCATCTTGATAGCCTTTTTTTCTGAGCTCAGCAGTAATCGCTGGAAAGCGCGTCGCGTCAGTTAAACCAGCCGGGGGTGGCTTGTCTAAACCATCAAAGTCAGAGCCTAAGCCCACATGATCCATGCCAGCCACTTTAGCGGCATAATCAACATGTTTGACCACTGAGGCTACATCTGCTTTACCGCTTGCTTCCAGAAAAGGTGGGTAAAACAACACACCGACGACCCCACCATTGACAGCCAAAAGCTTAAGCATATCGTTGCTGAGATTACGCGGCGAAACTCTGACGCCGTCTACACCTGAATGAGAGGCAATAATCGGCTGGGTGCTGATTTTAAGCACATCGTTAAATGAATCATCTGACAGATGAGAAACGTCCACCAGCATGCCGATCTGGTTCATACGCTTAATCACCTGTTTGCCAAAAGGACTAAGACCTTTCCAGCGCGGCTTAGCCGGGCCTGCGCTATCTCCCATTTGAGTATGCACACTCCAGGTCGGGCCTAAATAACGCACACCTAAGCTATAAAAATGACTGACGTTTTCCAATCTATCGCCAATCGGATCGCCGCCTTCCATACCCATCAGGCCAGCAATTTTGCCTTTGGCCACAATCCGCTGAATATCGCCATAGCTGGTAGCCAGCTCAACTAAATCAGAATTGGCATTGATTTCGCGCTTTAGATCAGCAATAATCGCCTCTGCTTTGGCTTTGGCAATCCGGCCATACTGAGCAGGGTTCACATAAATCGAGAAAAAGACCACGTCAACGCCACCGGCTTTGAGCTTTTCTAAGCTGACCTGGCCTTTATTATCGCGCAGCTTCACTTTTTTCTCATTGATCCACCAGGGGGTTTCAACATGAGTATCGACCACAATGGCCTGCTGATGAAGCGCCTCAAGGCTACCAGGCGCAGGTGTTGCAGAAGCACTGCCCGAGGGACGGGTAGACGGGCTGCTGCCTGAACTTGGACTGGCACCAGGACTGCCGCTTGCCGAAGCTGATGGACTGGGGCTCGAACTGCCAGATGGACTGGCTGTCGGGCTGGCAGAAGCTGAAGCACTGGCAGAGGCACTCGCAGATGAAGTCGGACGAGCTGCCAGCGTGCTGTCTAACGGGCGACTTGCCAAAGCACTGGCAGAAGCGCTGGGTCTGGGCGTGGCGGTTAACGGCATCTGATCAATCGGCTCAATACTGCGTGGCCCAGGCGTCTGCGAGCGCAAGACGGCAGCGCCACCAATACAGACTAATGCTGCAATCAGCATAACGGGTGGCTTAGCCATGTTGTCCTCCGGGTTTGCGGCCAATGATATACGTATCGTTCCAGCCAAATTCTTCAAAACCCTGAAGCTCCACTGTAAAGCCTGCGTCAGTAAAAACCTGCTGCAGCAGCGGCAGCGGATAGGGGCGAATATGGGTAATATCTAACCAGAAGCCTTCATGACGCACCATTTCATTGCGCCAATTGGGTGTACGCACCAGCAGCTTACCACCTGGTTTAAGCACTCTCAGGGCATTCTCGACAAAGGCAATCGCCCGACTGCCGTCGATATGCTCAATCACATGACTGGCGTGAATCCCGCCTAAACTCTCGTTCTGCCATTCGCTTAACAAGCGCTCATCACCGGGCAAAGCCTGTAAATCCAGTGACTGACAGACTTCAACCATATCAGGGTCGGGATCAACCCCACAGGCAGGCAGGCCCAAATCGCGCATGATCTCCAGAAAAATCCCTGAACCACAGCCAATGTCCACAACATCACCGGGCACCCCTTCAAAATGGCGCGCATAGCGCAGATGCCACTGGCGCCGGGCCTGCATTTCGGGCTCTTGATAATCACTGTGAAACAGACTGTATTTTTGTTTACGCCCCTGACGGACCTGCTCAAGCTCTTGCCAACGGGCAGCTCGAGCATCAAAATCCACTTCTGATTCGATTCGGCGCAGCTGAGCATTTATCGAGCTGACCAGGGCCTCTAAACTCGCCGAATGATCACTTGCAGCCTGAACAGCGGGCTTTTCAAAAGCACTTTTAAGCTGTTCTGCGCTTAATTCAGTGATTTCCTCACCTAAGACTGTTTTGCCCATCTGGCGAGCTTCTTCAGCCTGCAAAGCATCATCTGGGGCCAATAAAATATCGGCTCGGGCCAGCAAACCCAAATAAGCAGAGGGTTCAAGGGCGCCTAGCCAGGTTTCGAGATTTAAAGCTTCGATGTCGAGATTTTTTTCAGCACCAAGCTTTTCGATCAGCGTTAATAAACGCTCTTCACCAAAATTTTCAGGCAAATGGAGCGCCAGCGTCACATCAGACTGACCGTAAAAAGCAGGCAAATAAACACTCAGCACAGCGGTCAGGCGCTTTTCTAAATCAGGACTGTCGGCTAATGAACACAATAAAACTTTGGGTTCACTTAAGTCCATTGGGGACTCACCAGCCGTTAAGCCACCAGCTGCAGGCGGCAAGACTTTTAGTTTTTCAGCTGCAACACCTGCTGCTTTAAACATCTGGGCTTTTTCAGGGCTATACACCCAGATTTCATCAGCATCAGGATGAGATTCAGGGGGATTAATTAAGATATTCCACTGCAGAGGATGAGGCCGAAAGCTTTTTAAATCTCCATCAAAGAGCTGGACCTTCGGCATCAGCATTGGTTTAGAAAAATGATTGTAAAGCGGTTTCCAGCTCTCAGCTGGCTTACCTGTTGCGGCTTCAGCCTTGAGTTCGGTAATAGCAGCCAGACGGGGAATTAAGCCCCAGGCCAGGCGGGCTCCCGCACGCTGCAGATCAGAATCAAACACATAGCGAACTTGCATCAGGCATCCTCTCAGGCTCAGAGTCTGGATCATTATAGCTGGAAGCCGGCCGCTCGTAGCGAGTGACCGAGCAGCTAAACTGACATGACCCGCTGAGCTGACGCATATTTTAAGCAATAGGCTACAATATAAACCTATGAACTCCCAAGCAACTGGCGACCAGCCACCCGCTACTGGCTTTCTACGTGGCCTGAATCATCTCACGCTGGCTGTTTCTGAACTTCAACGCTCAGTTGACTTTTATGAAACCGTACTCGGCTGCAGCTTAGTTTCACGCTGGTCAGAAGGCGCGTATCTCTTAGCAGGCTCACTCTGGCTGGCATTAATTGTTGATCCTGAGACTCGCAAAGGTCCTTTGCCTGAGTACACACATGTGGCCTTTGACATTGCCCCTGAACACTTTAAAGCCTTTAGTGAGCGTTTAATCCAGGCAGAGGTAAAAATCTGGAAAGACAATCTCTCAGAAGGCGACTCGCTTTATGTGCTGGATCCAGACGGCCATAAGCTTGAGATTCACGCAACAGACTTACGCAGCCGTTTATTGGCCAAGCGGGCCGCAGCCAAAGAGGGCTATCAGATCTTGATTCAACCCGAGGATTTACCGTGAAAGTTCTGCTGATTTTTTTATTGCTGCTAGGTTTAGCTGGCGGCGGCTATTTTTGGCTTCAGCAATCCCCAGTCGGTCAGATTCCGCTCAGCAGCTTAGTCTCGACTGAAAATCAAGAGCTGTTTCGCCAGGCTACTTCGTTTATGGAAGACTTAAAGTACAAAGACTATAAATCTGCCTCTAAATACAGCCTGCCAGAGCAGCAGAGTAAATTTGATATTCCGGCTTTAATTGAGCGGATGTTTCAGGTCAAACCTGAATTCCTCGACATTCAAAAATATGAAGTCACTTCAACTGACTTTGACAACTCAGGGCAACGGGCCCGTGTCCATCTTAAGTCAGACATTAAAGTCCTCAATACCAATGAACTGCGTACACCAGAAGTGATTCTTTATTTTAAAAAGCAGTCCGGCAGCTGGTTTATGGACTTGGCTAATTCACTTTAAAAAAGCTCTAGAGCTTAGAAGCACAGCCGTTATAAGTCGAACCACGGAACAGCAGCTTGGCTGCGTAGCGATAGGGCTTACCGGCGTGAGTACAGTCTTCTTCGCTAAATTCAGCTTCCATTACCGCTTCGTCAGGCGTCCGAAAACGGAATTCATAGCGCCAGCGATTACCCTCTTGTTTAGGGGCGCTGTAGCCCAGGGTTTCGACTACTGGAAACTCACCTTCGTATGACTTAAAAAAGACATCGCCACTGTTGAGCACCTGCAGGGTCCAGTCAGGCTGGGTACCGGTTGCCACAAAATCAGTTGGGAAGCAGCGGCCATCAGAAGTCCAGGCTCGCAGAATATTGAGCTTGCTGACATGCAGACTCTGTTTATAGTCAGCAGCAAAGCCCTCAACTTTACCCGTGGGCTTAATTTCTCCCGTCAGTTCAACATAAACAGGCTCAAGCTCCATGAGCTTGAGCGCTTTATAACGGCTTTCAAGATCTTTACCGGCTGTATCGTTAACCCAGACTTCATCTTTGCTGCCGCAGGCTTTAAAGACCTGAAGACCTTCGCCCATAATAAAAATCCCGCGTTTAACACCTGTTACGGGCTTAATGCTCGGCTTAGCGCTAGAATGAACAGCGGTGCTGGCAGCCGTGGGTGTGGTGCTGACTTCAGCACTGGCTGAAGGTGAAGGATCTGTCGTGTTGTCGTTAGATGGGCAGGCGCTTAAACCAAGCATTAAACAAGCAGCCAGCGGCAAGCGCTTCAGCAGAGCGTTTTTCATCAGAAGCTGATCAGCGAACGCCAGGCAGCCAACATGGCAAGCTGGCGTTCCGTGTGCGCCAGCGGCTGAAGCGTGTCACAGCAGATTGAAAAATGTACAGAGGCTGTTGAGGCATCGCCACCAAAGCCCATATTGCGCAGGAAATCGACGTGTTCATCAAAGAGCTTAAACACGCGCTCGTCACAGGCAGGCTTAGCCGGGACCTGTTCAGCATTTTTAAAATAATTGACGTAAATTTCTAGCGCTTTTTGAATTTTGTGGTAATCGACCTGCGAAAGGTCTTCGACCTTGATCACGGCCTCAATGGCTTTAAGAACCTTGATCATGGTTTGAGTGGCTTCTTGCTCACGTTCAAGCTCAGCCAGCTTTTGCTCTTGCTCGGTCTTGATCTTATTTTTGGAGAACATCATATAGATCGAAGACTTAATCGAGTTAAAGGTCAGGCCGACAATAAAGTACTCGCCGTTTTTGAGGGCTTCGAGAATCATTTTGCGATTGCGCTTGATCTCGGTCTCAAACAGCTGAGAGGTCATATTGTCGAGTGTCTTCTGGATCATGCCATAACGCTGGAGCTGCTCCAGGTTCATAAAGAAGCTATGGTCGGCGAAAAACATCTCCGCATCAGCGGTTGCCTCGCTGAGGTGGCGTGTGATGTCCCCGATTCCAAGCTCTTCACGCATATACTGATCACAGAAATAGCCAAACTCAACGCATTTCTGGTTGAATTCATCCAGAAATTTCTCTATTTCTGCTGGATCAGCAGGCTTTTGGTTTCCAGGTAATCCTTCTATCATCATTCGCCAGGCTTGAAGCTCTCTTCCCTTACCTAAGGTAGAGTATGAAGATTCCCCTATCAGTACAGTTTAACTCATGAAAGGTGGATCTTAAAAGTTTTGGCATACCCTACCAGGTAGAATACTCTTGTCAGACATTGCTGCCCTCTAAGGCATCAGCTGGAAATGGATCACTAAACGGAGCTTTCTAAACATTTCAGAAACATCTTGCGAACAGGATGCTCACCTTAACGCTCACAAAGTCCGATCAGCAGTTGCTATTTAAAATCTTAACGGTTAACGGCTATCTTTGCAAACACGTTCATCACAATCAAGCTAGAGAAAGTCAGGATAAGTAGCCTCCAATTAGCTACAAGCAGACACAAATCCTGGCCTGACTGCCGCTCAAAGCCCCTTGTGTTATGATGTATAACCTATGTCAGACACTCAAACTTTTTTCCTTCTTGATGGCCACGCCATCGCCTTTCGCGCCTTTTTTGGCATGCAGGCCCGTCGCTTTACGACCCGTCAGGGCATGCCGACGGGAGCCATTTATGGCTTTACCCGTATTCTGGTTGATGTGATTCGTACTTTTCGCCCTAGTTTATTAGCGGTCTGTTTTGATACTAAAGATCCGACTCATCGCCATGAGGCCTTTGATGCTTACAAAGGCCAACGCAAAGCTCCGCCAGATGATCTGATTTTGCAGCTGCCGTATATTCAGCAAGTGGTCGAAGCCTTTGGGATTCCGATTTATCGCCAGTCCGGCTTTGAAGCAGATGACTTAATCGGCACTCTGGCCTGTAGAGCCTCTAAAGAAAATTATCAGGTGCGCGTCATTACAGGCGATCGCGATCTGTTTCAGATCATCGATGACAATATCAGAATTTTACTGCCGTCTAAAGACCCTGGGCCTTTTGCCGTTTTTGGTGCGGATGAAGTTAAAGACAAATATGGCTATCTGCCCTCACAGGTCATTGATTTTAAAGCTTTAGCCGGTGATGCCTCAGACAATATTCCAGGTGTTAAAGGCATCGGCGAAAAAACCGCCCTGCAATTGCTGAGTGACTTTGGCAACTTAGAGCAAATTTATCAGCGAATCGAAGAAGTGCCTGCAAAATGGCAAAAAAAACTGTCAGAAGGCAAAGACTCAGCAGATCTCAGCCAAAAACTGGCGACCATTATCTGCGATATGGACATCGAGTTTAATCCAGAAGCCTGCCGTCTGTCTGAGCCTGATACAGGCAAACTCATGGACCTGCTCAAAGAACTGGAGTTCACCAGTATTCAAAAAGAGCTGCCCAAAATTCTTTCTCAGTTTGTCGAAGCCGAAGCTGAAATTGACAAAGTCAGCAACTGGAGCGAAAGCCGCCAGCTGCGCCCCGAGGTTAAAATTATCTCGAGCATCGAAGAGCTGGAAGCGCTGATCCCGGTGCTGCAGTCTGGCCCCTTTGCCTTTGATACTGAAACCACAGGCCTTAACGATCTCAACACTGAACTGGTCGGGATTTCACTCGGCCAGCCTGACCCCAAACATCCTGGCAGCGATAAGCCAGAGCATATTTCCAGCTGGTATTTGCCGGTGGGTCATGCCCTGATTACTGATTCTCATCTGGTAGTGCCCCGCGATAAAGCCTTAGCTTTATTAAAACCTGTGCTTGAAGACAAAAACGTGCATAAATTTGGTCATAACATCAAATTTGACATCAACGTCATGAGTCTTTATGGAATTAATCTGCAGGGCGTCTGTGATGATACGATGATCATGGACTATCTGGTCCAGCCTGAAAGTCGCCATGGGCTTAAAGATCTGGCGCAGACTTATTTAGGGCTTGAGATGCTCGAGATCACCGCTTTAATTGGCACCGGTCGCAAACAGATCACCATGGCAGAAGTCGGCGTTCAAGAGGCTGCTGTTTATGCCGCTGCAGACGCCGTTGCTACCTGGATGCTGCGCGAAAAACTGCAGCCCGACATCGAAAGC
>CAJYHH010000955.1 GCA_913773825.1 Candidatus Sericytochromatia bacterium
TTAGTCTGGCTGCTGTTTAGCCTGACTCAGTTACTGAATACGGGCGTCACGGCCCTGATTGCGCGCCGCATCGGCGAAGGCGATCATGCATCAGCTGCCGCTGCAGCCCGCCAGGGCCTGGCATTGGCCCCCTTTGCAGGCAGCTTTGTCAGTGTTTTAATCTGGCCACTGTTACCCTTGATTCTTAACTGGATGGGACTTGAGCCTGCGGTGCATGCTGAAGCTCTGAGGTATTTACAGCTGATGCTGATTTCATACCCGGTGATCTGGGGCTATACGATGTTACAGGGTGTGTTTGTCGGTCGCGGAGATTCACGCAGCACCCTGCGCATGGTGACGCTGGGGATTATTCTGAATTTTATCTTAGATCCCTTATTGATTCCGCGCCTAGGATTAAGCGGTGCGGTCTGGGCCAGTACGGCCGCTCGCTGTCTGGGTCTGATCTGGGGGTTGTGGTATTTAAGCCGAATTGGCTGGTTAACGGCTTTAAGCTGGCCCAAACAAGATTTTGCGCTGAAGGCGATGAAAATCGGCCTGCCTCACGCCACCAGCAGCGTGACGTTTAACCTCGTCTTTATTGGTTTAGCGCCAATTGTGACCCGTTTTGGCAGCCCAGCCCTGGCAGCAATGGGCATTGGGCAACGATTAGAAGTGGTGATTTATTCAGTTTTAGCCGGGCTTGCTGTCGCCTGCACCACTTTAGTGGGCCAAAACTTAGGCGCCAAGCAGCCTGAGCGAGCTGAGCGCCTCGTCCATCTGGCGGCCTGGCAAGCAGGCATTTTTTGCGCGATATTTACCGGCATCTTCTGGTTTGGCGCGCCTTATGTTCTGCCTTTGTTTAGCCCTGACCCAGCCACGATTAGTCATGGCATCAGCTATGTGCGCTTAATTGGCCTGGCGCTGATCCCGTATAGCTGTGAATTAGTCTTTGAAGGGGCCTTTATCGGTGCTGGTAATACATTGCCTGCGATGACGGTAATTTTACTTGGCGGCTTGATGCGTCTGCCGTTAGCCTGGTTTTTTGCCATTTATCTGGGCTTTGGAGCCAGCGGCGTCTGGCTGACCATTGCCTTAACCATGGCCTTTAAAGGTCTGATGCTGCTAATCTGGTTTCAGCGTGGTCGCTGGAAACACGTCAAAGTCTAAAAAGGTTTTAGTTAAGTCTCAATGAGCTTGTACGCCCTGCCTGAATCAATCTTAAAAGCCCTGGAAGCCTACTTAAGCGGCAATTCTCAAAAACAGCTGCGCCAAGCCAGCGAAACCTTAAGCAGCAGTTATCGCAGCAAGCAGCCTGGCCGCCATTTGCAGCCTGAGCTCAGCATTGCGGCTTATCTGGCGGCGCGTTTACCGGCAACTTATGCTGTCAACGCAGCCGTAATGGCTGAACTCAAACAAATTGCCCCTGATTTTGCGCCTCAAACCTTACTTGAACTCGGTGCTGGCCCCGGTACAGCCACCTTAGCCGCGATGCATCACTATCCTGATTTAGGTG
>CAJYHH010000956.1 GCA_913773825.1 Candidatus Sericytochromatia bacterium
GCCGCTGGTGATAAAGCCAAAGGCGCAACCCTATACGTCAACCTTGAGCCGGCCCATGGTGTACGCAATGGCGTTGATGTTGTAGATGCCCTGATTCAGGCCGGTATTGGCCGTGTGGTGGCTGCAATCGGTGATCCCAATCCCAATGTGAGCGGCCAGAGCTTATTTGCCCTAAAAACCGCAGGCATCGAAGTGGTGACGGGTGTCTTAGCTGAAGAAGCCCGTGAACTCAATGAAATTTACGCGAAAGACGTGAGCACCCGTCGTCCCTTTGTGACGATGCTGACCGCGATGTCTTTAGACGGCAAGATTGCGACAGCGATGGGCGACAGTCAGGATATTACGGGCGCTGCTGCCCGTGACTTTGTGCATCAGCTGCGCGCTCGTTATGACGCGGTTCTGATTGGCGTTAACGCCATTTTGCAGGACGATCCCCAGCTCAACTGTAAGTCTTTGCGCGGCTGCGATCCCTGGCGGATTGTGGTGGATAGTCAGGCGCGTACACCGGTTAACTCTAAAATCTTTTTGCGCTCAGATCCGTCTGAACAGCGGGCTCCGGTACTGATTGCCATTAGCTATGGCGCTCACGAAGAGCATTTACGCTCACTGCGCCACGCTGGGGCTGAGATTATTCATTGCCCGGATGAAGACAGCGCTGAGCCAAAGGTTGATCTGTCCAAGCTGATGATTCAGCTTAATCGCCGCGGGATTACCAGCGTGTTGCTGGAAGGTGGCGGCACCCTTAAAGCAGCTGCTCTGCAGGCTGGGATTGTCGATAAAGTCAGCTTTATTGTGGCTCCTAAGCTGATCGGTGGCAGTGATGCCAAAACGCCGGTTGAAGGGGATGGCGCGACGATTGTCTCTGAAGCCGTCAATCTTAAGCGCATGACCAGCCGGGCTTTAGGTGAAGATCTGCTGATCGAAGGCTATCTTGAGTAAGCGGGCTTTGCCCGCTGCTGTGGGCTATGGGCTGTGGGCTTTGTTTAAGAGATATACAAATGCGCCTCTTAACATGTTTTTTTCTTCACAGCTCACCGCCCATAGCCCATAGCCTTGTATGTCTTTCCTGTCTGCTAAAGCGGCGCTGTTTGGTGAATCCACCATTCGCAATATGACTCTGGTCTGTCGGGCGCATCATGCGCTGAATCTGGCTCAGGGTCTGCCTGAAGATGAACCGCCAGAAGCAG
>CAJYHH010000957.1 GCA_913773825.1 Candidatus Sericytochromatia bacterium
CAACTGAGCCCCAGTCTGCTCATGCAGGAAGTCTGGAACGCCGCGCGTCGTCGCTTTGGCGCCAGCGCTGAACCCCATGGCGATATTGGGGTTTATCAGGGACGTCAGGTTGAATTAACCGCAGAACCTTCTTTACCGCTGCAATATGACGGTGAGCCTTTAGAACAGCGCACGCCAGTCAGCTTTAAGATTCTGCCCGGTGTGCTCAAGATGTTTGGCTACCCTCAGTCATTAGCGGCTGTCAGCGAAATGCAGACCGAACAAGCTGCCTAAACACTAAATTCCCAGATATAATCAACAGGTCAGTGAATTAAAATCTCTGACCTGTTGATCGTTTAACGGCGATTGGCGGGCAGCAGATATTGCCAGACTAACTGGTGATGCATCGTCACTTCACTCATCTGGCGATTGCCTGAATGCACAATCAGCGTATTGCCGTTTTCTAAGCGATAAGCTTCACTGGGATTGGTAATCTTTTTGCTGGCGTCAGCAGCCTGGCCCCCAAAGGACCAGGGAATCCCGCCACTGGGATCTACTTCAATACAGCGATGGTTACGGGTATCGACAATTAAAGTATTGCCGTTAATCAAGCGGTGGGCACGTTCTGGGTACATTAACTGATGCGGACCAGCACCCGGATTTTTGAGCGTGCCGTATTGCCAGACAATTTCACCTTCGCGATTGACTTCAATCACGTAATGATTGCTCCAATCTGTAATCAGCACATTGCCATCTGGGGTACGTTCTGCATAATAAGGCGCATTAAGCGGATTAATGCCCGTATCCCAACCACCAAACTGCCAGATAATTCGGCCACCTGCATCAATCTCTAAAACCCGACCGCTGTATTGGTCGGTAATCAAGACCGTACGATCAGCAGTCAAAACGGCAGAGCGAGGATGACCAAGCAGGCCAGGACGGCTGCCCATCACGCCTTTTTCGCCATATTGCCAGGTAATTTCTTTGGTCGGGCGATAGACTCTGATCACGCGATGATTATCGGTATCCGCAATCATCACTTCTGAGTCTTCACGTAATGAAAGCTCAACATGCTGCGGTCGTTCCAGATGCAGCGGCGCACGCGGGCTGTCTTCGCCTAGGCGCCAGACAATCTGCTTTTGGCGATTAACTAAATAGACCCGATTTTCTTGTTTATCAATTAAGGGGATTTCAATCTCAGTCAGATTGGCTTTCGAGACTACATATTTCTGAGCAGCTTGAGAGGCACGCTCTTTAATATGCTCAGGTGTCGGTTTACTCGAAAGCTCAATGATTTTTTCAGACTCCGCCACCTGGAGACTATAGTCTTTTGACTTAGGCAGATTGGCGTATTGATACAGATACAGCGGCCGCACCAAACGGGTGACTTCAATGACATAAAGCGGGCTAAACACAACGGTATTGCCGTTGCCCATCCGGATCATGCGCACAGGAATAAAGCTAAACGCGCCACCAGAGGCTTTTTCGATGCCTGTATCAAAGACCCAGACAATTTCACGATCTGGGTTGACTTCAATGACGCGCCGGTTTTCGCTGTCAGCAATTAAAGTGTTTCCGTTTGGCAATCTAAAAGCCTGAGTGGGGGCATTGAGCTGATTATTCAGCGAGCCATAGCCCGATCCCAGTTTATTGTCAGGGTTACCGTACTGCCAGATAATTTCCTCATCTGCGTTTACTTCAATGACACGGTGATTATCTGTATCAGTGATTAAAAAATGTCCGCCTTTAAGTGGCTGCATATCGCTGGGGCTATAGACTCGCCCACGGGTAATCCCAACTGAAGCGGTAATCCCGTATTGCCAGATAATTTTATTCTGGGGGTTAATTTCAATAATGCGGTGGTTGCCTTGATCAACAATAATCGTATTGCCATTGAGCTTTCGCATTGCTTTAACCGGACGGTGCAGACGAATATCTGAGCTTTTGTCAGCTGGCGGAAACTGCCAACGCACCTGACCCGATTTAGACACTTCAAAAACCGTATCCTGGCCTGCATCCGCCAGCAGGGTATTGCCATTGGGCAAGCGAATTGGGTTCTGGGGTTCAACCAGCTCCAGCTCACCAATTCCGTCAGCGCCACCAATTTGCCAGCCAATCACACCTTTAGTCGTAAATTCAATCACCCGTGAGCGCTCGTGATCACCCACTAAAAAAGTATCGGCAGGTAAGTCATCAGAGCGCAGCACTTCATCATCAGCTTCATATTGAATCTGACCACTGGGGCTGTTTTTAGCGGCACCAGCTTTCACCTGAGCAGGCGGCAAGCCAGGAGCCTGGGCGGCTTCCTGGACTTTCTGGGCCAGCTCCTGCACCTGAGTAACCGGCTGGGGTTTAACGGGCTCAGGTGGTGCAACCCGTGCCACCAGACTCATAAAAGTTTCTTTGGTAATAACGGTTTCAAGCGAAAACTGATTAAACAAATCAGGCACACGCACAATCGTGTATTCAAAGTTCATCAGCTCACGACGCGCGCGCTCAACCATCGGCTGCAGGCGCTCGATAACAGCCACATCTCCCGCCACATCAATTCCCCAGATTTTTTTAAACTCATTTAAGCAGTAATCCAGCAAAAGCTGATTGAGTTTATCAGCTGGAATTTTGGCCCAGTCAATGGCGTCTCCTGAAGCTGGGGGAGCAGGTTCTGGGACAGCTGGTTGCTCAGGTGGTGCAGGCGGTTCGGGTGCCTGAGGCTCAGGTACCAATGCTTCTGGGGGCAGAATTTCAGCGGCGTTTTCAATCCGCGCCAAATTACGCGCGGGCGCCACGGGCCGGGGCTGGGGTTTATCGGGATCAGCGGGCGCTGCAGGAGGCTGAACGGGTTTATCAGGTTTATCTCCCTGATAAGCGGGTGCGGGGTACGTTTCGAGATTTTCAACGACTCCAGCGGGCGCTGTCTGGCTAAATTCAGCGCGCTGATCTGGGCTCATGCGCGAGACGATATTTTTCATCCGCGTCATAATCGTCGAGTAAAACTCACGCATAAAGCGCTCAAATTCATCTTTGCCAAAGGGCAGCATAAACAGAGGTAAATCAGGGAACAGGCGTTTGGCAATCTGTTCAATTTCAGGTCGGCTGGGATTAACAGCTGCAATTCTAAAAATCCCGTTGAGCTGGTTGATTGGCACAAATTCATATTGGCGCAGCAGAGACTCTCTAAACTGAATCAGAATGCTTGGGTCAATCTGATGCTCATTAAGCACGGGGTAGTCTTCTTCAGGATTGCCGCGATTTTCTTCAATGGCGTCTAAATCACTATCTTCGCTGGGATCATAGCGATAAAGAATCTGATCGTCATCCTCGCCAAAGCTGTCTAAACTCAGCTGTGGCTGGTCGTCAGCCGCAGAACGATTAAGGGTTTCGTGAATCGTCCATTCTGCTTCTTCTACATCCTGAATCGTGATATAGCCCATTTCGAGCAGCACATCCAGAATCGTGGCGTCGACTTTAAAATAACCTTCGGGTTTGGCAATGGCAAAACTCAAATAGCTTGGCTTGCTGTCATCCGTTAACAGCGCATAGCGATCAATTAATTGATAACTCTCTAGATCAACAATATTGATCCAGGGTGTAAACATCGAGGGTGCGTTGACATAGGTCATAAAAATCAGGAAATTATTCTGTGGACTCACAGCCATTAAATCAACCGGGTCATCCAGGGTTGAGAATAAATTCCCGTGCAGGCTAATCGTACTGCGCTGCAGCAGATAGGTCGTATCCAGCACAATCAGCTCAACGGTTTCATCCGGGCGCGTGCTTTGCAGATACATCCATTGACCGTCAGGTGACAGTCTGAGATTACCTAAAATCCCATAAGGCAAAGGCTGACGTTTAATCTTCAGCGTTTTGGTATTAATAATCAGCAAAGCTGGCGAGACGTTATCTGTAACAAATAAGCGGGTACCATCTGGGCTAGGAGCCAGATTTAAAGTTTTACGTGAACCGGGCGGGCGCACAATTAATGAACCCACCAGCTTAAACTCAGGTAAATCTACAATAAAAATGGTGCCGCGCGCGCGATCAGACAAAAACAATTGCTGTCTTGTTGGCGAAATCACTAAATCAACTGGCAAGCAGCTAAGCTTTTGCATCGGAATCTGGCCATAATGCAGCTGATCGCTTAAAGCCAGATAGGGGTGTTCGTCGAGTTCACCAAAATACAGATGCACATAATCGTCTGAAACAGTCAGGCCGCCTTGCTGGGCATCACTCGACCAGGCAATTTCACCGAGTTCACGGGCATTGGTGGCATGAAACAAAAACACAGAACCACTGCCGGTTGGCACCCAATCAGTTGTCATAAAATGAGGCTTATGTTTGCGCGAAGTCGGCAGCGCCAGCTGTCGTCTGACTTCGCCCGTCCACGGATCTAGCTCTTGCAAAGCGTAAGCACGCTGGTCAAAAACATAGCTGACAGCTCGCTGTTTGCCTTGTTGACCAATTTTATAAACTCTTAGCCGGGCGACAGCCTTAGAAAGTTGCTCAGGGGTAATCCGTCCCTGCTCTAGCAAATATTCCTGAATCAGCTGTTCCTGAAACTCTGGATTAAAGCCCGTTTGTGCCATAGTGTCCTGTTTTCCTGCAAGTGGCGTTCGGTAATCTCCTCATTTTACGGGAAAGTGACGCCGTTTCGCACTAGGTTAGCGTATGAGTCTGGTCCAAGACCGCTATTTGCCTGGATTTTTGAGCTTCTTTCAGCTCAAGCTCTCAGCTCAAACAATATGACAAAAACATTTAAGCCTGCAGCTGAAATTCTAAATGGCTTAGGGCACCATGGGGTTTAGCATGTTTATCGCCGTCAGGCGTATACGCCTGTTCTTCAAAACAAACTTGCTGCTGTTGATCCAGACTGAGCCAGGATGAGCTCACGGTCCCCATTTCACCCAACTCTAAAAACACAGGTGACAGACGCTGTTCAAGCTCAAGCGCATAGCCTCTAGAAGGCAGGTCCTGATCAAAAAAACGTTTGGGATTTTGCAGGGCCTTAAACATAACCTGACGATCTGCTTCCGTAAAACGATGCTCAGGTGAATAGCTTTCAAGCTGAGTCTGAATTGTACGGCAACTGGGCATTTTACAATCCAGATAAGAGTCACCCAAACTATGGGTACCCGGACTGAGCTCTTCAACAACTTGTGAAACAGAATTAGTATAAAAAAGCTTTTGAAGGTCTCCGACTAACAAATTATGCGGCTGGGCACCAAACCGAACTCCACGACTGCGCTGCAGATAATCCTCTGGCTCATGGCCAGAACGTAAATATTCAATCACGAACTCAGCTGGATGTTTTGATTCAGAGCGACGAGGCTCAAGGTGGCGATGAAAATCCGTTACAGCAGCAAATCGCCCCGTTGCATCAATGGCAAGCCAGCTACCCGCCTCACCTGTTGGCGACAGGGCTTTAGCACCATAGATAGCAGGCTGAACCGGCCAGGTTTGCAGAGCCTCACGCGGCTGCTGATATTCATCCGTATGATTCGCGATCAAAACCAGGGGGTATTGATTAAATGTTTTCCAGGCAATCACCAATAATGACATCGTTTCTGACCTGCTTGTATTTATTAGAAATCCGGCGACAAAAAAGAGTATCAGTCAGCTTAGAGCTTAGAGTCAAGCAAGCCCGAATATGCCCTTTAATTTCCCTTAAACAAAAATTAATTGAATCACTGCCGTGACTTAACTTTAAACAAGCATCTCAGCATCTGATCTGGCCGATAGATAAATCAATAAAACCTCCAAAGTAGGTATTAGCGTATGAGCAACATGGCCGTTCAATCCCCCTCTGCCCCTTCCTTTTTAAACAAAATTTTTGGTAATTCCGGCAATTCTGCTGGACCGGCCGTTGCAACGCCTACCACTTCTACACCTGGTTACAGTGCGGATCAGGTTCAAATTGCCAATACTGCGGATCCCAATCAGCAACAAGCTGGCTTTTTCAAAAAAGTGGGTGATGTGTTTGGTGAGATGTTTAGCGATATGGCCTATTCCATGAAAATGGGTGACACATATCGTTTAGTTGATATGGAATTCCGCCAAGTCGACAGAGATATGAATGGCCAGCTTAATCAATGGGAATTTACCATGGCAACCCTCAATCCCTTTGATTTTCAGTATGCTGACCGCAATATGGACGGCAAAATCACCCAGAGTGAATACGCCAAATTCCGTAAAGAGCGCATTGAACAGTCTTTTAAGCAAAAAGATGTAAATGGCGACCGCCATCTGAACATCGGTGAAATTGGCTCAGTTGGCCGCATTTACTTGGCTAATCGAGACCCCAGACTCGACAGTAATCAGGACGGTCTGGTCAATAAACGCGAATACGTCCGTGCTCAGCTGACTCTAGGCGTCAGCCTCCGCGATGCCCTTGGGTTCTAAGAGGACTAAGGGACAAGAGAACTGAGTGCCCTTCGCGGTGCTCACTTAAAGACAATAAGACATACTCAGGGCCGAAGCATCTCAATCGCTTCGGCCCTAACGTTTTTTGCATCCTTGCCTTTCGTCCTTTTGTCCAGCACGGCTGTCCCTATCCTTAAGGCTTGTTTCTTGCCAACGGCTAGGGCTTTGCTAAACTGAGCACAGTCAGAAGCAGAGGTTAACTGTGTCTCAGCCAAATTATGCAATCCATGCGCTTAAAATTGCCTTGACCTGGAACGGTCATTCACTTCCCCTCAGCGAACAAATTTTAATGGAAATTGAAAAGCGTCCCAAGGGCTTATTAATTGATTTTGAAGCCCCTTTTTATGATGATGCACCACCAGAGTCAGACGCTGGCCCCACGCCTGAACTCTGGGAACATGAAGTCGTCGAAGTCTTTATTGCCCATGCAGAGCAGCCCGATCAATACACTGAGATTGAGCTGGGTCCACATGGCCATTACCTGGTGCTCAGATTGCAGGGTGTCCGTAACATTGTCAGCCAGCTGCATGAAATCCGCTATAAATATTACCGGGTACCGGGGCGCTGGATGGGCACAGCCTTAATCCCCAATGAACTCTTGCCACCTGGGCCCTGGGTCTACAATGCCTATGCAATTCATGGCCAGGGCCCAACGCGTCAATATTCAAGCTGCTTTAGTGTGCCTGGGCCTCAGCCTGATTTTCATCAACCCTCACGCTTTGGCCCCCTACCCCTTTAGGGCCGTGGTAAGATGGGCCAAACAATTTGAGCCATCGAGCGATAAAGGAAATTTATTCATGTCCCGTACTCTCTCTCTTTTTAACCAGACCTGTCCGGTTCTGGCCGTTATTCATCTTCAGCCCCTGCCAGGCTCGCCACGCTATAGTGGCGACATGAATCAGGTTTATGAAACCGCCATTAAAGAAGCACAGGTTTATGCCCGTCAGGGTGTAGCGGGTTTAATTGTCGAAAACTTCCGCGATGCGCCATTTTTCCCCGATAAAGTCCCGGTCGAAACCGTAGCGTCTATGTCAGCAGTCGTGCGAGAAATTGTGCGCGAAGTCAATTTGCCAATCGGCGTTAACGTGCTGCGCAACGATGCTCCTGCGGCCATGGCGATTGCCTCTGCTGCGGGCGCTCATTTTATTCGCGTTAATGTACATCTGGGTGCAGTTGTTGCGGATCAGGGCATTATTCAGGGCAACGCTCACGAAACGCTGCGCCTGCGCAGCCAGCTGCGTTCACATGTCTTGATCTTTGCTGACGCCGGCGTCAAACACGCGGCCCCGATTGCGCCTCGTGGCCTGGCCGCTGAAGCCAAAGAACTCGCAGAACGCGGCACGGTTGACGCCCTAATTGTCTCGGGTGCCTTTACCGGTGCTTCGACATCTACCGATGATTTAGATGCGGTTCGCAATGTCACCAAACTGCCCGTGTTTGTGGGCAGCGGCACCACACCTGAAACCTTACCGGCTCTGTTTGCACATAGCGACGGTCTCATTGTTGGCAGCACCTTTAAACGCAACGGCCAGGTCGAAGAAGTAATCGAAGAATCCCGTGTGGCTGATTTTATGAAACAGCATCAGGGACTCTGCGAAAATGCCAAAGCAGCTAAAAGCCTTGAGCTTTAACAAGCGTTTTAACCAACGCTAAGTAAGCCATCATAGAAACTGAACCGCTCTGATTGTTAGACAATCAGAGCGGTTTTTTATTGTTAAGCAATCTCATTAAGCACTGTCACTTTCAAATTATTCAAAAAGTTTTTCTAAATTCAATTGACATTATTTCAGCTATGAATTATAAATAGATTATCTTCAGTTTCTAACTCCACTTCTCAGAAAGGGTTCATGCATGAACGCACTTACTCAGCGTCAAACCACTCACCGTCCGGTGTTATTGGTCGTGCATGCCCATCAACAGCCTGTTACAGGCTCTCATTGCCATTCTGGCCAACAACTCCGACATCAACAGCGTTAATGACTGCTGATGGCACAAGCCTTATCTAGTCTTAGGCTCTCGTTCTGGGACCTATTAGGCAAATAACCATCCAAGCTGAAAACAGGAATCTAAACAATCATTTCATTCCGAAATTCAGCTTCTATCAACGCATGTCTATTTCCAAAATACAATTCTAATCAAAAGCAATTGATTTACATTTTAATTGTAAATCAAATCACTTTTGATAATTAAAACATGGCGGCTGTAGCTTAATGGGTTAGAGCATCTGATTGTGACTCAGAAAGGTGCCGGTTCAAATCCGGTCGGTCGCCCCTGAGCTTGTGGCGATATGCCACAAGCTCCTATAGGCCTGTAGTGTAAGAGCAGCACAGCAGATTTTGACTCTGCTAGCCCAGGTGCAAATCCTGGTGGGCCTGTTTTTTTGGCTGGTAGCTGGTGGCTGGTTGCTAGTATTTAAAAACTAGCTACAAGCCACTCGCTACCAGCTTCCAGCTACTAGCTTTCTTCCATCATCCAACGAGCTAAATCTTTGGTGTGATACGAAATGATAATATCTGCACCGGCGCGTTTAAACGAGGTCAGGGTTTCAAGTACAGCCTGACGTTCATTAATCCAGCCATTGGCAGCAGCCCCTTTGATCATCGAATATTCACCCGAGACATTGTAAACCGCCACCGGCACGTCTACTGACTGTTTAATTTGCCAGACCAGATCTAAATAAGCCAAAGCAGGTTTGACCATCACGATATCTGCTCCTTCAGCTAAATCAAGTTGAACTTCCTTAAGCGCTTCACGGCCATTGGCTGGGTCCATCTGATAACTGCGGCGGTCGCCAAAAGATGGAGTAGAATCAGCAGCTTCACGAAATGGGCCATAAAAGGCAGAAGCAAACTTGGCTGAATAAGCCATAATCGGCAAATTCTCAAAACCGGCGTCATCAAGGGCATCGCGAATGGCGCCTACTCGGCCGTCCATCATATCAGAAGGCGCAATAATATCTGCACCCGCACGCGCATGAGAGACAGCGGTTTTAGCCAATAGCTCTAAAGTCGGGTCATTGTCGACATCTTCATTTTTGAGAATGCCACAATGGCCATGGTCTGTATATTCACAATTACAGACATCGGTGGTGAGCTGAAAGCGATTGCCATAATGCTCTTTAATTGTGCGCAGAGCCTGCTGAACAATCCCGTTGTCGTCATAAGCGCCACTGGCCAATGCGTCTTTTTCTTTTGGAATCCCAAACAGCAGCAGATTGCGAACTTTAAGCTGCTCAAGCTCTTCAAGTTCAGCCAATAATGACTGCAGACTATGGCGCAGAATCCCAGGCATCGAACCCAGCGGGCGGGGATTATTGGTCAGGGTTTCATCAATAAACAGCGGATAAATAAATTCATCTAGGTGCAGGCGGTTTTCACGCACCAGATCACGCATCAACGGGCTGCGACGCAGGCGCCGGGGACGATGAGGAGAAGCAAACATAAGCGGAACCTCCAAAAAATGGCTATGGGATTAATATAACAGCTGGTAGCACCTAACGGTGCGGTTATAGGGGGCCGACAAGGTCGGCGTTCTGGGTAGTGAGTTTTTGAAGAAAAAGAAGGATTGGGGGCTGCGAGCTGTGGATTTTCTTGCATTTAAACCCACCACCCACCATCCATAACCCACCACGCCAGCTTCGCTGGCCTATAATATCCTTATCCTGCTTGAAAGGCTTCGTTTTGGCATACGATTTTCTCGAAGATCTCGAAGATGACCTCTCTGATGAAGAGCTCGAGACGCTAGGTCTGCTTGATAAAGACTATAAAGGCAGTTCCCAGGCGATTCATGACCGTTTACAGTTTCAGGCCGACTTTGACGTTGACCTGACGCCGGGCCATGTTTTTGAAACGCAGAAGTCGTACCGTGTCGACACGTATTTGTTTTTGCCCAAAAACATGGGCGTCAATCGCGATAATTTTAGCCGCGATCAGTTTTATACGGCCATGACTAACTATATGCGCATCCGTACCCCAACTCCACCTGAAGCCAAAGAAAACGAAGGCGTCATCCCGTCAGCTGATCGCTATTTTGAAGCCCATCTGGTTACCCATCTGCGCCAGCCTTTAGAAGCGCTGGTTGTGCAGGACGTGAAGCTGTTTGGCTGTTATTTAAATGGCCAGCTCAAAAAAGCCCGGACCTATCTGCTAGAGCTGATGCGCAAACAGCCGAGTAATTTTGGCCATCGTATGCGTTTGCTTGAAAAATTTATTGTGCGCCTGCTTCAGACGCTGAGTGATTATCGCCTGCGCTATATGAGCCGCGTGAGACACCAGAGCTACCTGCTCGATCATGAAGCGCGCCAGGCTTTTTTATTGGTTGATGAATATCTGTCTTATCGGCTCGAAGCGACCTTGATTTATATGTTCCAGCGCCTGGACGGTCAATATGGCCAAACAGGCTCTGACGAGGCGCGTTCGGTTGCCAAATTACTTGAAGCCGCCTTAATGAGCGAAATGGACTATCGCGCTAACGAAGACCTGATTCTGCTAAGCAACGGAACCCGTGAAGAACTGCGCGAGACGTATTATTACCGCCTGGGCCTGCTTAAAAAATATGTCTCAGACGTGCTGTATTTACAGCAGACCAATGTGCGTAAAGACAAAGCTTATCGCAATTTAGTTGCCGCAGCCGGTGCTGCAGTGGCAGCCTTTTGGGCAGGCCTTGTAGACTTACAGCGCTTTTACTGGATGAATCGCCCGGCTGAAGGACTGCCTTTTTCAGATTTTGGGATTCGGTTTTTTCTGATTGTGGTGTTGGGCGTTGTGGCCTATATCTTTAAAGACCGGATTAAAGAGTCTTCGCGTGAATATTTTTATGAGCGTTTAAAACAAAATTTGCCAGACTACGAGTTTGAAATGGTCTATCGCTATTACGATCATCAGGCTCGCAGCGCCAAAGAACTTAAAATTGGCCGCTCGCGGCAGTATATGCGCTTTATTAATAAAGAGGCGCTCCCGCCCGAAATCAGCTATTTGCGTGAGCTTGGCCACCACAGTGAATTAGACCCAGAGCGCAGTGAACATGTGCTTCACTACTCCCAGCATATGCAGCTAGATACCCTGAGCATCAAACAAACCAGTGAGCAGGTTCATACTTTGCGCAACATTATGCGCATGAGTATTAACCCTTTGCTTGAAAAACTCGACAATCCTGACAAAAACCTGCGCTATTATGATCCAGAACAAGGCATCGCCATGATTAAAGCGCCAAAAGTCTATCACGTCAATCTCGTTTTTAAATACGCTTCCAGCACCCGCGACAGTCGCGGGGAATGGGAACCTGCCCAGGTGGAATTTGAACGCATTCGTCTGATCCTCGATAAAAAGGGGATTCAGCGAATTGAAAGCGTCCTGCCACGGGGCACACTTGGCTATGAGGAGGCCCGCCTGTGATCGCAGAAGGCCTGCTACAAGTCCTGACGGGTCTGGCTTTATTGTTTTTAGCCCAGGCCCGGATTCAGCGTAATTTAGATGAACTCGTGTTTCAGCGCCTGCGCTCAAGCATTGTCAGATTATTAGGCTCATCCGGTTCTCTCTGGCTGTTGGGCATGATTGCCAGCCTGATTTTACAGGCCAGCCGGATTCCTGTGCGCTTAGCAACTAAACTCGTTGAGCGCCGCCTGATGATCCCCGAACAAGCTTTTGTCTTGATTTTAGGGGCTGCCCTGGGTGGGAGTTTAAAAAGCTGGTTTTTTGCGGCTCAACTCCAGATTGAAGTCGCCCTGGCTTTTTTAATTACCGGCATGTTGATGTCGATGTTTAGCAAAACCCGTCTGAGTTTATTGGGCATCCCTTTAATTGCCGCAGGCTGTTTTTGGGCTTCGCTTGAGCTGATCTGGCAAGGCTTAGAGCCTTTTTTGTTTACGCTCTCGCGTTATCAGGCCAGTGGCTGGTTAGACGGCACCCGTTTACTGGCACAGCTCTGGCTGACTTTACTGGGAATTTTGCTGCTGATGTTTATGCGCACCAGTACCCTGCCGCTGTTTATTATTATGCAGCTCTGCTGGAGCGGAGTTTTGCGGATCGAGGCCGGTGCCGCCTTGATTCTGGGATTAAATATGGGCATGGGTCTGTTCCCGCTGGAGCGCCGCCCGACTAAAGCGGCAGTCTCTCAATTGGCCTGGGCCAATCTGTTTAATCGCGTCGGCATTGGGATTTTGATTTTGTTTTTCTTCCCGTATTTTGTCCAGCTCGCCACCCTTTTAATGCCGGGGCCTGCCAGTACCGCTAATTTAGCTTTTAGACTGTCGATTTTTCATATTCTGATTAACTTAGTCATGGGTTTAGGCGGCTTAGGGCTGATGGGCTTACTGTTTCGCTCAGCCCACTGGATTACGCCAGGCGAACATTTGGCCAACGCCCTGATTTTGTCGCGTAACGTGCGCAGAATGTTACAAAAATCGCCGGATTATGCGCTTAAAGAAGTCGAAAACCAGCTGCAGATTGCGCTTGAGCACACTAAAACCCTAACGGATCTTGATCTCAGATTGATGACAGAAAAATCAGCCCTGGAAATTGAAAGTAATCAAGAAAGCTATTTATTTGAAACCGTCCAGCACAGCGTTTATGACTTGCTTTTACCGCTATATGGCTCGGGTTCAGAAGCCGTACGCCCCAAAGTGCATCAGTCTTTACGAGTACTCGATAGCTGTAGTCTGCTCTATGAACATGCCCAGCAGATGCGCCAGGAACTCGAAGAGGGCCTGAGAATCCAGCTGTATACTCTGCCTGAGCGGCTTCAGCCTGTTTTAGAGCTTTACCAGAGTGAATTTAATGAACTCTGGCTTGCTGTTTTGCTGCATCGTCCCCATTACAAATCAGCAGAAGCGCTGGAGTCCCGCCTTGAAGCGCTGGATGAGATGTTTTATGAGGCTTTAAATCAAGATCGCCTGCGCGGTGATCAGCTGATCTGGATTTATCGCGTTTTAAGTGCTCTGCGCCAGCAGAGCCTGCTGCTGTATCAGGTTTATCATGCCCAAAACGATTGAGCTCTCTCAAACCCAGCAGCCCCACCTGACTCCAGCCCCCAGTTCAGATTTGCTCAGCGGTCAACTCAATAGCAGCATCTGGAAACTGGCGTTGCCAGCCATGGGCGCATCAGCGGCACAGATTGCTTTTGAACTCACTCATGCCTGGTGGGTAGGCCATCTGGGCGCAATTAAAATGGCGGCCTTAACCGGCGCCACTTTTTTAGTCTGGC
>CAJYHH010000958.1 GCA_913773825.1 Candidatus Sericytochromatia bacterium
CAATTGCGTTAAGTCTGCCAGGGCTCATGCCGAGTCTGCTTTGGCTCCAATCGTCTAATAAAGGCTGCAGCACCTGCCAGAAAATTTCACGCGTCAGCTGATGGGTGGCGCGATTAATCAGCCCGCCAAAATAAAGTGTGGGCAGCGTCATGGAGGGAAAGGCACCAGTTGGTACAAAAGGCTGAAGATAAGCCATAATCGTTTTTAAGGGGCGTTTTTGCGGGTGTTGTTTCAGGCGATGACGCGTCAGCATAATCCCAATGCCTGCGGTTAAAAAGCTTAAAATCACTGCATCAGCGTCTTCAGTGGCGGCCAAACAATCGTCCGCCATCAGCTGAAAATCATCTGCGGCTAATTCACGAATCCGGCGCGAAAAAGTCAGAATACTGGTGCCAGATTCTAGCAGCGCCAGGCCTTTTTCGCTTTGTACCAGTTCACGGGGATTACCGCGCAAAGGTCTAAAATCCAGCCCATGGGCTCTGGCTAAAGGCTCAAATTCAGCGTGTGTTGCCAGTACAGTATCAAAGCCAGCCTGCTTAAGCCCAGCGCCTAAGGCCAGATAAGGCCGGACATCGCCCATTGAGCCCACTGTCAGAATAACAATCCGCATCAGGAGGCTCTGGGCTCTGGGCTTTGAGCTGTGAAGCCAAGCTTAAAGTCCAGATCTGGTTTTGTATTCATCGCCCACAGCCCATCGCTCAACGCCCCTTACAGCTTTAAATGCATCAGGAAGTAGCTCATCTTTTTGCGCCACCAGGGCCAGTCGTGGTTAACGTCATGGCCCCAGACATCGATCCAGGCAGGAATGCGCTTGGCTTCGAGAATGTTTTTGAGTGCGCGGGTATCTTCGAGCATCGGGTCTTCCCAGGCGCCCTGGCCAACTGAGATAATAATCTGGCTCTTGCGATATTGCTCTAGATATTTACCGTCTTCAAGCCGTGGCAGATAAGCCAGCGGAGTGTGGTAATAGACTTTTTCGTCCATATAGTCGCCAATAAACAGCTTGAGGCTATAGACGCCACTAATTGCCAGCACTGAGTCAAAGACTTCCGGGTGGCGGAAAAAGAAATTAGCGGCGTGATAAGCGCCCATGCTGCAGCCTGTAACTAAAAAGCGACTGTCAGCTGCGCCAAAACTTTCGCGAATAAAGGGCACAGCTTCTTCCATCACATAGCGCTCATACGCTTCGTAGCGGCTGACGCGATCAGGCACGGATTTAGACGGGTGAGTCCAGGTCTGGGCATCAATGCCGTCGACGGTGACAATCCGCAGGCGCCCGTCTTCGATAAAGGGTTTGCAGATATCCACCATGCCAAAATCTTCAAACTCAAAAAAGCGCCCTTCCTGAGTCGGAAAAACCAGCATCGGTTTACCGGCGTGGCCGTAAACTTTAAGCTCCATCTCCTGATCCAGATGGGTACTGAGCCATTTGTGATAACCAATGTGCATAAGGCTTAAACCGTCGCTTGAATGGTATCGATCATTTCATGAAGCTTTTCGAGGTCTTTGGTGCGCACCAGATAGCCATACTGGCCCATTACCGGATGAAAAACCGGTGACATTGGGCCGTGGTGAACCAGCTGACTCCCCAGCTTTTCGACCACTGCTTCATGACTGTTTTTGTAATCACGCTGTTTACGACCAGCGTAAGCCACGTGATAAGGCCGTTCTGCCCCAAACGAGATCGTTCCTTTAGTCAGCAGTTCAGCATAGCCACGATAGACATCGACGTCATTGGCATAGTTCATCATGTCGGTGGTCCAGCCGCCTGGTGGGCGCATATTGACTTCTAAAGCGACCCAGCTGCCGTCAGGTTTGCGGAAAAACTCAAAGTGAAAAAAGCGCTCGCGGATCCCAAACGCTTTAACCGCGCGCTGGCCAATTTCGACAAGCTCGGCGGGAATATTGCGCAGCGAGTGATAAGCCAGATCGAGGTCCTGATTGACAGTTTCCATAATCCCCTGATGAAAAGCATGGCTTGAGCAGAACAGCACTTGACCGTCCCGATCAACTAAGCCGTCAAAAGAGTGAAGTTCGCCTTTAACAAAGCCCTGTAGAAAATAATCAGTTGAGGGCTTATGATCCCAAAAAGCCTGGAG
>CAJYHH010000959.1 GCA_913773825.1 Candidatus Sericytochromatia bacterium
TGCTTAAAGAATGACTGGATTTAGAGCTGACGCAAATAACCTCGGCCACGGTTATTTTTTCTTTCCGATTCGGCTTTTGCGGGTGATGACTTTCTTAACCGGTGTTCTGGGGGTTCGGGCTAAGGCTTTTAAAGGTCGCTGAGCGAGCCAGATAAAGTGAGTGGAACCTTTATTGCCTCTGGATTTAACCCGTTTCACTTCCACAACAAATCCGGCTTTTTCAAGCTCAATGGTAAAGTTGGGGTCAGCTCCCGCTGACCAGATGCTTAAAATCCCACCGGGTACAAGCGCTGCAAATAAGACTTTGAGACCATTGAGGCTATAAAGCCAGCGATTGCTGCTGGTGGTCAGAGCTGCCGGGCCATTGTCGATGTCGAGCAAAATGGCTTCATAAGCTTGTTGTTTTGATTTCACCACGCGGGTCACATCAGAGGTGGTCAGGGTCACGCGCGAGTCATTCAGCGGATTGCCGGCTAAATGGCCAATTGGGCCTTGGTTCCAGCTGACCACAGCAGGCAGGAGTTCTGCGACTTCGACACTCACTTTTGAGCGACCGTGTTTAAGCGCGGCAGCCAGGGTATAACCCATGCCAAGTCCGCCAATTAAAAGGCGCTGGAGCGGCAGATTTTGAATTTTGGCAATCGATAACTCAGCTAATGCGTCTTCAGAGCCATGTTCACGGCTGTTCATCAGCTCTTCATTGCCAATCTGAATCGAAAATTCGCTATCACGTTGTAAAAGTTTAAGTTCTGCGGTCTGATCAGCGGTTTGGCCTGGGACAGCCACGGTTTCAATTAAGGTCCAGGGAATCATATTTAAGGGGGCTTACTCCGGTTTTTTTCTATTTTGCCATAAAACAGGGTCTGATCCGGCACTTACCCTTGCATTCCCTCCCAAGGTAGGTGGTATGATCATCTGTATAATGATGAATGTATAGAGGGTCTGAGCGGCTCCAAATGAGCTAAGCACCCGATCTCTTTAAGGGAGGCTGTATGTCCGACATCACGACAAAGGAAATTTCAGCATTTTCTTTTGACCCGCTGTCTGAAGAGCAGCAAACTGCTTTTGGCGTTTTGCGGGAGTTTGGTCTAACCGCTGAACGCGCGCTTGAAATGGTCTGGATTTTTCGCCCCACTGAAATCATCGAACAAGCTGAAAAGCTCATGCATGTGCGGCATATTCCCAGTTCTGGGCTGGTGTTATTTCGCTTAATTGAAACCGCCCAGCGCCGGGCCGAACAATTTGCCAGACGCGCCGCTGAACGCTTTACTCAAGAATACGAGCAGCGCCAAAACCAAAAGGACTATTTAAGTTCTCTTAAGTGGGGCCAGTCGATGCTGATGACAGCACGCGGCAGTCTGTATCGGATTGTCGGCCAGACTGAATCCATGGGAGCCCCGGCACTATTAGTTGAATGTGACGGTGCCGCCTGTAAAATCCCGCTTAGTGCAGCAATGGACCGCTATGAACTGATTCTCTAGATGATTCTGCGAACCGGAATCTCAGCGGAGTTAAGCAATTGATACACGGCCCCAGCTGCCCAGGCCTGCGGTGAACAGGCGACTGGATAGGGCACAGGCGCTTCACCCCCACGGCGTTTAAAGCCACAGATTAATTCGGGCAGGCGATAAGCTGATTGTTGACTGAGCTCAAACAATGCCTGAAAGACGCGCTGGGCCTCTGTTTTTAAGCCATAACGAGCAAAGCCAGCTGCAATCAGAGCGTTATCATGGGGCCAGATCGAGCCGTTATGATACGCCATCGGATTAAATCTTAGGCTGTCGCTTGAGAGTGTACAAATTCCCCAGCCAGAAAACATCTCTGGACTTAACATTGCCTGAGCCACTTGTTGGGCGCGTTCTGGGCTGGCAATCCCCGTAAATAAGACCTGACCTGCATTTGAACTCAAGACGCGACAAAGCTGTTTGTCGCCATCAAGCGCCAGACCATATGCGCCTAATTCCTCACACTAGAATTGAGCTTCAAAACGCTGCTGCATGTCTTTCGCTTGCTTACGCTGCTGCTGAGCGAGGTTGGGTTCAGCTAATTGTTCCGCCAGCTCTGCAATTGCCAGCCGGGCGGCATAAACATAGGCCTGGACTTCACAGAGCGCAATCGGACCTTCTGCAGGACGGCCATCAGCATGAAAAACGGCATCACCAGAGTCTTTCCAGCCCTGATGAACCAAGCCACCTGGAGCGAGTTTAAAGTATTCAACAAAGCCGTCGCCATCGCGATCGCCGTACGTCTCAATCCAGTGAAGGGCCAATTTAAGCTGGGGCCAGATGTGTTGAATCAACTCCAGATCATTACACTGGCGCCAATATTCCCCAGCTAGCAGAATAAACAGCGGTGTGGCATCAATGCTGCCGTAATAGCGGCCATAAGGGATTTCACCCAAACCAGCCATTTCACCACCCCGACGTTCATGTAAAATTTTGCCTGGTTCTGCGTCCCGACTCGGATCGTTTGTTTGGGCCTGGGTCGCGGCCAGCACGCTCAGGACGCCACGGGCGATAGTTGGCGCTACTTTTAAGCATTGCAGGGCGGTGATAACACCATCTCGTCCAAAGACTGTGCTGTACCAGGGGATTCCTGCATAAGGGTAAAGCCCATGTTCGGTCTGGCTTAGCAACAGCTCTAAATCCTGTTTTGATTGATTAAGCCAGCGCTGTAAATCTGGCTCTGAAGTCTGGATGTCAGGCAAGGCTAATTGAGACTGTTTAGCAGCCCGATCCCGATCTGGAGCAATGACTTTAATCTGCCAGCTTAGCTGCTGCGTACTCTGAGCGGCTAGCTGCAGCTTAAACACGGCGGTTTCAGCCGTTAAATGATCAGGTGTGGTGTAAAAACACAGCTGCGTGGTATAGATGTGTTTGTCCAGACCCTCATAAGCCAATCTGACAGCCTGGGATGTGAGTTTAGTTGGTAAGTTATGACCCCGTTTATTTCTCGAAACCCCTCGGACTTCAAACAGATCGGCAAACTCAGCTTTAAAGCTGAGTGCAAGCTCAACACTTAAAGATTGAAGACCATAATAATCCAGCTTTAGCTCTTCATTCAGACTTGAGTCTTTAAGCGTGAGCTCACGCTGTATGTGTAATTCACCAGCCGCCAGATGGATAATCAAGCGGTGATCAGCCTGGCTTAAACTCAAAAAGCGAGGGGCTTGACCGTTTAGCTTAAGCTTTAAGTCTGACAGATAGCGGGTATCGCGATGAAAGAAGCCCCCGCGCACGGGCAGTTCACCCAGCTGATCAAAGACCACAAAACTGTCGCCGGATTTAAGGATAGGTTGAACATTTAGGCTGGTCATTGGGCCTCTTGGAAAGTTCTGCGATTAATCTGCTTGGCTGTATTATGTGGCCTTTTGTTTATTGATGCCAGATCGGTATCATAAGGGGCATGGCTATACAAACAGAAAAAGTCATGAAGTGAGCTCTATTATCCCCTCGACCCTGAAAAATTAACCCCAAAGGCCTGTTAAACTGCCCGCATGAAACAGTCAAAATGTTTGCCAAAGCTGATCCTGATTATGATAAGTATGAGCAGCTGTAAATATCATACGGTTCCAGATGGAATTGACATCCAGATCGTCAAAGAGGCGGCAGCTGTTGCCAGCTGTCGCCTTGTGGGGGAAGTCAGAGTAGATGGGCCAGATTTGCGCCAGGTCTATAAAGAGGCCCAGTTTCAGGTCTGGCAGCTTAAAGGGGATACTTTAAGGGTTAAACGTGAGCGCAAAGTGCTGATTGGCAAACTGACCGAATATACGCTTGAAGCTGAAGCCAGAGCTTGTCTGGATCAGGCTGTTCCTGAGTGACAAGCTGCCAGCCCGCTCAAGCACATAAGCAAGCACATAAGTTAGAGGGCTCAGCGCACTAACTGAACCAATAAGCCCGTTGGCCATTTATGGTCAGAGGGTCGCTGGTGATAACCGGGCTGCTGATTCAGGTTTTGAGCCTGCTCTAAACGCTGGCGATAGCTGGTTTCAGCCTGTTCCATCAAGTCATAAAAAGCTGATGGCATGTTACGGCGGCTGAGTTCTAAGTCAGCTTCGGTGCGTTTAAGCTCTTTTTGCACATTGTTCTGAATCAGCTCTTGCTGACGAGGCTGGGCCAAAGCTGGCAGCTGGGTAGCAAAAGTTGAAACTTTTGTCTCAATCCGTTTTTTAACGGGTTTAGATAAGTTTAAAACGTCCTGAGTCATCAGATCGTTAACCGCGCCAGCCGTGACGCCAGAACTCAC
>CAJYHH010000960.1 GCA_913773825.1 Candidatus Sericytochromatia bacterium
ACTGTAGTCTAAGACTAGGCCTAACAGGTGGCTTTGCCTGCCTTAAACACCGGCTTTAGCCGCCCCAACCCCGCTACTGTAACTCCTGCCACAGATCATCAGCAGCTTGAGAGTTTAAAATGCTACAAACCCATACTATGATGTGAGACCTATGCTCAAACAGCCCAGTGACTCTGACCGGATCCGCAACCTGTTCGAACAGAACACGATCCGTAAACCCGGCAACGCTAACGCGCCTTCCCTTCCGCTGTCGCTGCCGGAACCGATTGAAGGAGCAGCCCCAGCCCTGAAACCCCTTCGCCGCTCCCCGAACGATCGCGGCCCTGGCCTACTGCCTTTTATCGCTCCAGAAGACCGCGAACAGGCACCAGAAGCCCCCGCCAGCTCTCACTCTGTTGCCCGCCTCAATCGGATTTATGAGCTCAGCACAAAACGGGCTGAACTGGCCGAAAAAAGCGACAGAGCTGAAAAAGTTGCCCGCCTGCCTGAGCCTGAGCTGCAGACTGAAAGCCCTGCCATCCGACCTGTAGAACGCACGGTTGAAAAGCCCATGCCTGTTGCGCCTGTTAAAGTCAGCGAAAGCCCTGAGCTTCAGAACCGTCTGCGTAAAACCCAGCTGCGGCTTAAAACGGTTCAGATTTTGCTTCGCGTCAGTGTGCCTTTAAGTGAGCGCCTGAAAGAAATTGCAGGCCTGATGAGCGAAAGTTTTTCACTCTGGCAAGTCCAGCTCCATCTGCCCGTCGCCCATCGCCCAGAACAACTCGAAGTCTTAGGCAGCTATGCTCGTAAAGGCTCACAGGCCCCCAAAACCAGCCCCGAACTGAGCCTGCAGCTGCAAAAGACATTTAAAGACGGTCGTGAAAACACCTTTAAGCAGGCCCATAGCCAGCATTTACTGCTGCCTTTGCTGCACCGTAGTGAGCGCCTAGGTGTAATCGAAGGGGTTTATTCTCCCGCTCATAGCCTTTCAGCAGATGAACAACTGACGCTTAAATCTTTGGCTGAAGAAATTGCCTTTTATCTGACCGAAGAACGCGCCCAGGATAGCGCCCGCTCCCTTTCTGATCATGACAGCTTAACGGGCCTGCTGAATCATCGGGCTTTTCAGCAAGGGCTCGAAGAACTGCTTAAATCCCCCAAACAACTGCCAGCATCCCTGGTTCTGTTAGATCTGGACTTTTTCCGTCAGATCAATGAAGTGCATGGCTATCTACAAGGTGATCAGGTTCTGCAGCAGATTGCCCGTTTGCTCAAGCGCCATCTCGGCGAAGATGCCCTGCTCTGTCGCTTTGGTGGCGAAGAATTTGCCTTACTGATGCCCGAAACCCCTTTAGATACCGCCCTTGAGCTTGCCGGTGGTCTGCGTCAGGCAATTGCCTGCGAAAAAATCAGCGGCAAATTTAATTCTTCACTGGGTGTGACCGCCAGCTTTGGCGTCACCAGCCTGACAGCCCCGATTATAAAAGCCCGCCAAACGCTGCTTGAGCAAGCCTTTGGCGCCCTGGCTCAGGCCAAAGAAAAAGGCCGTAATCAGGTTCAGGCTTACGAAAAGCCAAAAGCTCCTGCCAGCTTTAAACTTGAAAATCAGTCTGCTCAAGCTAAAGAACAGACCAAAGAATCAGTTAAACCTGTTGCTGAAGCAAAAGAAGTCTTTAAATTACCCAGTACTCCAACAGCACCCGTGCTGAGTACCCCTGCAAAAGCACCAGAACCCGTCAGCGCAAAAAAATGGTCTGAAATCATTCTGGCCAAACAAGAAGAGCTGGGCCGGGAATGGCAGCGCCAGACCGATGACTATGCCGTTGCAGATGTCAGCGACGCTGTCACTCAATTAGCAACCCGCCTGTCACGCCTGCTGGAAAGCCTGTGCGCCCTGCTGGATCATAAGCTCAAGATTGAAGAGCTTGAAAAGATGCCGCTGAGCTACTTTATGCCTTCACCGGTTGTAGCAGCGATTCGCCGCGGCCAGACCCAGCTGATTAGCTATGAAGTCGCCTTTATGCTGCTGCAGGAAAGTCTGCAGGCCATTTTAGGCAAACAGGGCGGGAATCTTCAGGATGCTCTCGACCACTTCTTTTTGTGCATCAACGAAAAGCTGACGGCTCTCAAAACCGAGCTGCAGAAAGGCCGCTAACATGGCTTGGCTGATTGTCCTGCTGGCAGCTGGATTTGGCTGGGTTTCGCTTAGCATGTATCTGTCTGCCTTTAAAGAAAAAAATCCCGATGAGCGCAATAAACTGATGCGCTCCGGTTTTGGCACCCTGATTCTGGCGATGATGGGTTTGATGTTTGCCTGGTATTCGTTTAACCCAGCCACGCCAGCGGGCTAAGCCTGATGTGCTTAATCAGCCCGATGGTTCCAGATAAACCGCATAAACCGCCCGTTTTGCGCCACAGAATCTACCCTCTCATCACAAAACGAGTCAGCCTATGAAAGCCTGGATTGTTTTGTTTTTTAAAGGCTTTGCTTATGCCTGGGCAGGGATTCACTACAGCGTCAAAACCCAGCGGAATATGAAAGTGCATGTTGTCTGCAGCATGCTAGCTGTCGGTCTCAGCCTCTGGCTGGGTATAAACGCCTTAGAATGGGCCGTGTTATTTTTAACCTTAAGTGGCGTGATGACTTGCGAAATGGTCAATACAGCGCTTGAAACCACGCTTGATCGCATCTCATTAGAGCAGCATCCTTTGATTCGGATTGCCAAAGATGTCAGCGCAGGTGCTGTGCTGATTCAAGCAGTATTTGCCGTACTGATTGGCCTCTGTTTATGGGTACCTAAACTGATTTTATTATTCACGGCAAGTTTAAGATAAAGCTAAGCCAACAGTAAAAAACATTTAATTCAAAATTAAACCTAGCCAGATTCACCGAACTCTAGCCGATAAATAATTTAGTTAAACGAGTCAGATACAGCGTTCTGACTCTAGCTTTGGTAGCGATTTTAGACAATCTGTTTAACCTATTACTTAGATTATTTTTGTGTAGCAGTAGAGAGAGGTTCATCACATGCAAATTTCCAGCATTCTCAATCCGATCAATATGCCCGGTTCCACTCAGCCCAAGCTGTCTATTCTGCAATCTTCAACTCCCCCTAGTAATGCCTTTAACACACCTGTTGATGGATTTGTGACTCGCACCATCTTTGGGGGTATTTCGGGTAAAAACATGGCGGGAATCCTCTTTAAAGAAGGCGCACCTGGCACCCAGGGCTTAGATGCCATTACTAAAAATGCCTACGTCCGTCAGGCTGCCATGAGCGTTGGCGTTGGCGCAGGTCTGTATGCTGGTTTATCTGTCTTCAAACAGGGCATCGGCATGGCAACAGGCAAACAAGATGCCCGTGGAGCCGTAGCCAATATTCTGACTGACAGCATCCGCGGCGGCGCAACCGGTTTAGGAGCTGTAGCTGGCGGTGGCCTGACCGGTCTTGCAATGCGAGCTATGGGAGCAACTGGCGCTTTTGGCACCGTTATGACCTTTATTGGTGGGGCAATTGGTGGCAGCATCGGCGGCGACCTGATTGAAGCCACCGGCATCCGCGAACAGCTCGTCACAACTTTTAAATCCAATAAGGCGCAAACCCCGACGCTCCCGACCCCTGAACCCACCCCGGCCCAGTAAAATTCCATTACCTCTCTCAAATTTAAAGGGCCCTACAAGCTGTAGGGCCCTTTTGGCATATCTGTTGGTCTATCTGGATTAAATTAAAGTCAAAAAAAAGAAAAAGGCAGAAGGGAAAGACCTGAACCCTTCTACCAGAGTCACCCGTTGATGATAGGATGGCGTTACGCCACCCCATGTTGGCGTTAGCAAACAAGAGGCAGAGTTGTGTTTGCTTGATTGTTAATATAGAACATGTCATATTAAAGCCGCGTCAAAATGAATGTTCAAGCTATAAAAAAAGTATAAAGATGGATTTTACTTGTGAGTTCAATGGCTCTCACGAATCAGCCTTTTTCACCTGACTCCCTGATTTTTGATCTCGACGGCACGCTCTGGGACACTTGCCCAGCCTGTGCGATAGCTTGGAATCAGGCTTTAAACGATCATGCGATTCCCTATCGCCAGATTCTGGCAACAGATATTCGCGCCGTAGCAGGCCTGCCCCATGAAGCATGTATCCGGACAGTCTTTGCTGATTTAAACCCAGATCAGCAGCAATTATTAATCGAACACACCGCTAAGGGTGATATGCAGGCCATCCGCCAGTACGGCGGAGAACTCTATCCCGGTGTTATAGCTGGTCTAAAGCAGCTTGCGATCCACTATCCCCTGTATATCGTGAGCAACTGCCAAGCGGGCTATATCGAACTTTTTTTAGAGTTATATCAGCTAGCTGATTTGTTTCAGGATCTTGAATGCTGGGGTCATACCAATAGACCTAAAGCCGAAAATCTACAGGCTTTAATCAGCCGTAACCAGCTGCTTAACCCCGTGTATATCGGTGACACCTTCGGTGACGCAGCAGCGGCTGCCGCTTGCCAGATTCCGTTTTTTCACGCCAACTGGGGCTATGCCCAGCTGCCAGATGTAACAAGCTTTCAGAGCTTTAATAAATTAACTGAATGGCTATTAGCTTGTTACTCTTAGCCCCTGAGGTAAGGTTTTACAGCCTTCACAGCTCTTACTAAAAACAGCCCCGAATCAATCGCTGATCCAGGGCCAAAATAAATTCATGACTCAAGGCTTTAGTCGAGTAATTTATCGATTTTGCCGCGCAGGTCTGCGGGCAGTTTATTCCATTTGTTTTCAGCCGTCAGAGCGTTTTTAAAGCGATCAAAGGGCGCTTCGCGGTCCCAGACCCGATCAAAAGCAGCAATAGATTTATCTAAGGCCGCCAGTGAGGTTTTTTCACCGGTCAGGGCCACGCTTGAAAGGGAACGCAGAGCCGTATAAGCCTGGTTGTCATTGATGCCTTTCATAAATTCAACCAGGGGGAAGTCTTTATCGCTCATAATCCGAGCAGCTTCCATTTCAGAGGTCTCTTCATGGTTCATAATCCGGGCCAGCAGTTCTGACTGACCGGCAGTAACCAATTTTTGCGCCAGTTTAAGCTTGTCTTCGGGTTTGCCATCCAGCCAGATCTGAACACCGGTTTGACGAATCGCATCCGGTTGGGAATGTTTGCCAAAGAACATATATTCTTTTTGGCCTAACAAATCATCCAGCTCTTTAAATTTGGGCGCTAAATCAACAGGCGGTTTTGATTCAGGATTGACAACCGGCGTCAGATTGGCCAATGCAGAGGAAGCATCAGTACTGGCTGCCGAAGGCTGTTGAGCAGGTGGCTGCACCACTTGGGCTTGGGCCGGCTGTTGGGCAGGAGCTGCAGCGGGCTTCTGCGCGGGCTGGGCTGCCTGTTGGGCAGCAGCTTCTAAACGCGTGACAATTTTATTGTATTTGTCGTTATCAGCATCGTTCATGGGTTGCCCTTGAGCGGCTTTAAGCTGATACTCCTGGGCCCAGGCCATATCTTCAGGTGTCAGACCCGCGCGAGTTGCGGCTTCTTGTTGACGCGCCTGTAAAACACCCAGAATATTCTGAAAACGCTGAGCATCTGCTTCCGTCACTTGATCAGCCGGGACTTGCTGAATCTCAGTGAACCATTTGAGATCAGCTTCAGTAATTTCAACCTGTTTGGCGGGTTGATCCACAATTGAGACAGATTGCTGAGCATTACCCGCAGCCGGGGCTTTTACCTGACTTCTGTCAGCTGCCGGAGTGGGAGCAGGGGGAGCTGCAGGGGCTGAATTAAATAATTCTTTGGGGTCTTTGAGCTTCAAACGTTGACCCGCAGCAGGTGGCTGAACAGGTGAATTTGAAGACACGGACAGATTGGGATTCGGCATGAGAGATCACTCCGGTTATGTGGCTATCTTATTTCATATCGGCCAGAAACGCTGAGACTTGTCTCAAGCTTTATTTTAAGCCTCTTAAAGGCATCTAAACTTCGAACTTTAAACGCCCTATGCTATTCTATGCCTTATGCTCCGCGTCGAAAACCTTTACAAAGCTTTTGCTGGCCGGCCTGCCGTTGACCACATCAGCTTTGAGGTCCCCGCAGGTGAAACACTCTGCCTGATTGGCAGTTCGGGCTCAGGTAAAACCACAACTTTACGCATGCTCAATCGCCTGATCGAGCCTGACTCAGGTCAGATTACCCTGCAGGGCCTCAACATCACAGAACTAGATGCCGTTAAACTGCGGCGCGGAATCGGCTATGTAATTCAGCAAATAGGCCTGTTGCCCCATCTGGATATTGGTCGCAATATTGGCCTGCTGCCAGAACTTGAAGGCTGGCCTAAGTCTAAAATTCAAGCGCGCATCAAAGAACTGCTTGAGCTCATGCAGCTAGATCCCGCATTGGCCAGACGTTACCCGCATGAACTCAGCGGTGGCCAGCAGCAGCGCGTCGGGGTCGCCCGAGCTTTAGCGCTCAATCCGCCCTTCATTTTATTAGATGAACCTTTTGGTGCACTTGACCCGCTGACGCGAACCCAGCTGCAAGACGTTTTTTTAGAGCTGCAGCAGCGCTTTGGCCTGACCGCTATTTTAGTCACTCACGATCTGGCCGAAGCCTTTAAATGCGGCCATCACATTGCTTTGATGCACCAGGGTCAGATTCTGCAGCACGGCACCCCGCTAGACTTTCTTAAACAGCCAGCAGGCAGCTTTGTGGCTGAATTTGTGATGAGTCAGTCGGGTGAACAATTGCTTGAGCTGCCGGTTGGCAAACTCGCGGGCCCAGCACCCGCCAAATGGGCCGGGCAAGTACCTGAAGGCTTAAGCGGATTAAGCCCTGACACCCCTTTGCGCCAGGCGCTTAAAATCCTGCTGCACACTGAGCACAGCGCTTTACCGGTTATCGACTCAGACGGTCAATTATTGGCGGCACTTTTGCGAGCAGACGTAGGTCGTCTGTTATGAAAAGACTCAGATTAACGTTCTTGATCATGAGCTTATTGAGTATGGGTCTGCTATTGGCTCAACATGCCCAAGCAGCCAAAAGTCATTTAGTCATTGGCAGCAAACCCTTTACCGAAAATCGTCTCTTAGCCGAAATATTTGCCCAGTTGATCGAAGCCCGCAGCCCTCAGCGCGTGGAGCGTCAGTTTAATCTGGGTGCCACCGGAATCTGTTTTGAAGCCCTGCGCAAAGGCTCCATTGATATTTACCCGGAATATACAGGCACAGCCTTAGCGGCCATTCTCAATCAGCCTTTAAATCTGCCGCCTGAGCAGGCTTTTGCCCAGGTAAAACAAGAATTTTTAGCGCAATATGACATTCACTGGCTAAAACCCTTGGGCTTTAACAATACTTACGCCTTGCTGATGCGCAAAGAACAGGCTGAGCGCGAAGGCATTATCCGGATTTCAGATCTGAAGCACCTGAGGCCTGAACAGCAAAAAAACTTTAAGCTGGGCTTTAGCCATGAGTTTATGGCTCGAGACGATGGCTGGCCGGCTTTAAAAACCGCTTACCAGCTGCCGTTTGAAACCGTCAGCAATCTTGAACACGGCGTGGCTTATACCGCCCTGGTTGCGGGCCAGATTGACTTAATGGAAGCGTACTCCACTGATGGCAAACTGCGACGTTACCCGCTTAAACTTTTAATTGACGATCGGGGCTTTTTTCCCCCTTATCAGGCAGCGGCGTTAATTGCGGGCCCGACTCTCAAACGGCACCCTGAGCTTGAAGCCCTGCTAAATGAGCTCAGCGGCAAAATTGACGATGTCACCATGCAGGATCTGAACTACCGGGTCGAAGAAAGTGGCCAGAGCCTTGAACAAGTCGCCAAACAGTTTTTGCAGAGCCAAAAATTGATTCAAACCTC
>CAJYHH010000961.1 GCA_913773825.1 Candidatus Sericytochromatia bacterium
CGCTCTGGCTGAAAGTTATTATGCTGAAGCTATCAAAAGCAAAGATCTGCCTGCTTATATCGCCCGAGCTGAATTTTGGATTCGCCGTCAGGAGCCTGAAAAAGCCCTAAAAGATTTAGACGCTGGCTGGATGCGTGTGCAGGAAATGTTAGCGCGCCAGTCAGAAATTCATCCTGTTTATCGCGGGCGTCTCCATCTGCTGCGGGCCCAGCTCTATACAGAACTGCAGCGTGGCTTAGAAGCGCGACTCGAGATGGAATCAGCCTGTGAGCAAGGTGTCAAAGAAGCCTGTATTAACAATATGCTTTGACACACTGCAGAAAATTAGCGAAATTTCATAAATTTTGCGCTAAATTCCTGCTGATTAACTATTGCTTTTATGTCTTGCCTATCTAGAATAGCCCTAGTTTGCTAGTAAGTTTTGCTAAGTAAGTTTCGGGTTAGCTTGGAGGCTAAAATGTTCAAAACAATCATCTCAAGTAGTCTGCTTCTGGCTCTTTGTGCTTGTTCAAGCGGAGTTGCTTCAATTAATTCGGGGATTTCAGCACCTGTGGCGGTCAGAAGCCAGAGTTTTGGTGAGTGTGCCAATGAAGTGGCGGCTGTGAGTCTGACCAGCCGAGGCGCCAATTCTCGCTTTAACACTGAATTTGTTGCACCAGGCGCTTTTAAACATCAATTTCGCGTGATTACAATTGATACAACCGGTGTTGCTTCAGGCACGCTTAAAATCAATGGCCGTTTGGGTACGGGTGCTGCTCAGGGGTCTTTTGCTCTGACACCTGCGTCGCCAAATTATGTTTGCAGTGGCTTTTTACAGGGAGATGTAGGCCGTGCGGCCAATGTCCAGGCGGGTCAATCTTTTGAAATTAGCCATAACTTTAGCAGTGGCCAGGTCTTTCGTCTGCTAATGGAAGGCAGCTGGGACGCCCCTGAAAAATCAACCAATACCGTGGATTTGACCTTTGTTGTGAACTAAAAACGCGCCTGAATAAAAAATTAAAAAAGCCTGTTTTGCAGTTCATCCTGCAGACAGGCTTTTCGTGTGTAAAACTAAGGCTTATTGAACAGGCTCATTGAGCTTTTTAATACACATCCAGTTCATCAGCACAAAGAAAATGACGCTAACCGTCAGGACAAAGGCCCAGGACACAGCCAGTGGGGTGTCCGTGTAGCCAATAAAGCTGTAGCGAAAAAGATTAATCGTGTGATGCACAGGATTAAAAGCTGAAATGGTGTTCCAGGGAGCTGGCAGGTTGGTAATCGGATAAAAGACCCCTGCCAAAAAGATCATGGGTTGTAAGACAAAAGTTGTCACAAACGTCAGAGCCTCAAAGCCTCGTGCCCACATCCCAAATACCACGCCCAACATACCGTATTGCAGACCCGAAATCACAACCACCGCAATTAACATCAGCGGATGATAAAGGTGAATACCCGGAATAAACCAGATTGTCAGCAGTACAGCCAAGCAGAGTGTAAACACCCCACGCGTCAGAGCAGCTAAAGCGTAAGCAATGCCAATTTGCCAGGACTTAATCGGCGTGACCTGCAGATCAACAATTGCCCCCAGGTTTTTAGCAATAATCAAAGCAAAACCTGGATTTGAGAAGCCTGAATTTACTAAAATCATGCCAAGTAAGCCTGTGTAAATAAAAGCCAAAAAGCTGATATCACCAATACTTTTATTGGCCGTTACCACGCCAAAAACCGCCAGATACAGCACCATCGAAACAATCGGCGAAAAGATCGTATCAAGCAATAGCTTGCGGAAGCGTTTGACTTCTCGCGCATAAAGCGCCCACATGTAAGTCATAGAGCACCTCCAGTGCAGAAGATGTTATGAGGGGTGGGTGGTGAGTGGTGGGTGGAAAGGCTAAAGGCAGGAAGCTCTGTATTGGACTCAAAACTCATAACCCATAACCCATTACGGGCTGGCTGCTTAGAAGCCTCTGAATGATTGCGATGAGTGTGAAAATTGTGATCTGTGTTCATATTCTGCTCGTCCCTCACGCCTTTCCTTCGGTTAGTTCAAGGAAGACTTTTTCGAGTGAGGCGCTTTCGTTGTGAATGGTTTTAATATTGCCGCTGTAATGGGCCAGAATCCGACTCATATCAACTGATAAATCGCTGTAGACATATTCAAACATCGTGCCAATGGCGCGAACGCCCGGCAGATGCTCAACATCGCGATCAAAGAGTTCAAAGCTGATTAGATTTTGTGAAAATTCCTGCTGAATATCCCGTACACGACCCTGTTTAATTACCTGGCCTTTGTTAATCACGGTCATTGATTCACAGAGCTGCTCTGCTTCTTCAAGATAGTGAGTGGTAAAAATAATTGTGGTGCCAGACCGGTTAAGTTCACGCACCAGCTCCCAGATGCGCTGGCGTAACGCGACATCAACGCCTGCTGTTGGCTCATCCAGAATCAGAAGTTTAGGCTGATGCAAAATGGCTTTGGCAATCATTAAACGGCGCTTCATGCCGCCTGAGAGTGTGCGGGCTTTTTCATTGAGTTTATCAAGCAGGCCCAGTGAGTCCAGCGCGGCTTTAATCCGGGGGCCGCGTTCACGGCTGGGTACACCGTACATGCCCGAAAAATAATAAAGGACTTCTTCAACGGTAAAAGCGGGTTCTACGACAATTTCCTGGGGAACAATCCCAAGTAAACGTTTGGCGGCTTCGCGATCGTTGATCACGCTATGGCCAAAAATTTCAATCGCTCCGGTTTCGGGATCAGGTTTGGCAGCGCCGCTGATCATGCCGATGAGCGTTGATTTGCCGGCGCCGTTAGGGCCGAGCAAACCATAAATCTGGCCTGACTGAATCTCAAGTGAAACCTGATTAACGGCTTTAAAAGGCTGGCGATTGCTGCTGCGATAGGTTTTCGACGCTTTGTCGACCCTGAGTGCTGCTTGCATGTCTAAATTACCTCGATTGTCCAGCATAGCAGAGCTGGAAGTTATGAGGGGCAGAAGCTAAAAAATCAGGCCGATAACCAGACATTTGCCCGCTCCCTGGCCCAGTCTGAAAAATGCTGGGCAGGCCGTCCTGTAATCTGTTTAACGGTTTCGGTTACTTTATCAGCTTCCCCCCGCCTGACCCCGGCAATGACCTGGCCCATGGCCTGAGCAAAGTCATGGGGCATCCCACGACGAATCATATTTTCGATTGAAGTTTCAATTTCTGTTTCCTGACAAGTAAGGGGCTGGTTTAATAACTGAGCTAAGATTTTGACTTGTTCAGCTGTGGTCATGCTTTCGGGGCCTGTCAGCTCAAGGATCTGGCCCACCCAGTCAGCTGTTGTGAGGGTTCTAAGCGCCACTTCAGCAATATCACCCGGCGCAATCGGTGCACTGCGCCCATCAGCATTCGGATGAATAACAGTTTTGCTTTGCTGAATTCCAGCCTTCCAGCGTAGGCAATTAGACATAAAGCTGCCTGGACGCAAAATCGTCAGAGGCATCCCCCTGTCAATGAGCATTTGTTCGCGTTTAAGATGGCCCTGCGAGAGCGGATTACTGGGCAGGCCAGCGCCGAGATTAGATAAAAAGACGACTCGCTGTTGATCTGCTGCCTGTAGAAAGTTTTCAATATGGTGATTGCCCACCTCGTCACCTCGAGTCAGCAAAAAAACAGCTTTAACGCCATCCAGAGCACGTTTAAGAGAATCTAGATCTTCAAAATCACCGATGGAAATCTCTGCCTTGCTTTGCCAGTGTTGGGCCTTTGTATGACTACGCGTAAAGAGGCGAATGGACTCGCCCTGTTTGAGCAGGCGCGGCACAAGCTCTTGGCCAATTGTGCCTGTAGCGCCGGTAATCAGATACATCTTGCTGCCTCCATGTACCCATTCAATTTAGCTTTAGCATAAGCAGTCAGACTCATGACCAGCATCGGCATAAGGGTCATTAAGCAACCTGTACAAAAGATCAGGATCCAGACCTGAAGCATTTTTGTTTGATGATACAGTCAACGATTAACTCCGATGATTAAATCTATCGAGTCGAGCCTTAAATTTTTTTCTGATTAAAACAGAAAAAATCAGCGGTCTATAACCCAAACCAATCTGACTGGGGCTGTGCTACGATATGCCCAGAATCTGGATTTAACAGGCAGGTAAATGCCCATGTCGCGCATGTCCCGTAAGGTTTTGATTCTTCCTCTTGTTGCTGCGCTGAGCTTTGGCGCAGGTTTAGGCATGGCTGAGTTGACACCCGCTGGTCGGGTCACGGCTCAAAATGCCGCAGTAAAGACCCTGAATCAGTTGAACGAAGACTTTATTAATATCTCAGAGCGCGTCACGCCAGCGGTGGTGAGCATCTCGATGAGTAAGCGCGTCAGGCCCCAGCGCCAGCAGCGTATTGACCCTTATTCAAATCCCGATGAGTTTAATGACTTTTTCGGTATTCCAGGCCCCAACGGGCAGCCTGGTGCACCAGAAGATCAGATGCAACAGGGGGTAGGTTCTGGCGTTGTTGTTGATGCTGCCAAAGGTTATGTTCTGACCAATAATCACGTGGTTGAAGAAGCTGATGAAATCCGGGTGACTTTAACCGACCGCCGTAGTTTTAAAGCACAAATTGTCGGCACAGATCCCCGTTCTGATTTGGCTGTGATTAAGTTGATCGGCGCCAAGGATCTCAAACAAGCCAGTTTAGGTGATTCCAGTAAACTTCAGGTGGGTGAATGGGTACTGGCAATCGGCAATCCGTTTGGCTTAGATTCAACGGTTACCGCCGGGATTATTTCGGCTAAAGGTCGTAATCAGGTGGGTGTTGCTGATTTTGAGGACTTTGTCCAGACTGATGCTGCGATCAATCCGGGGAACTCCGGTGGCGCACTGGTTAATATTAAAGGTGAGCTGATCGGGATTAATACAGCGATTGCGACTCGTTCACGCGGCTATATGGGGATCGGTTTTGCGATTCCGTCAAATATGGCCAAACAAGTGATGCAGGCCTTGATCTCAAAAGGCAAAGTCAGTCGTTCTCAGCTGGGTGTGTATATTCAGCCGCTGGATGAAGCGATGGCCGAAAGCTTGGGGCTTAAAAGCGCCAATCAAGGGATTCTGGTCAGCGAAGTCAATAAAAACTCACCGGCCCAAAAAGCAGGTGTACAAAAATATGACATTATCACTCGCTTAAACGGTCAGCCGATTAACGATACTAATCAGTTCCGCAACACGATTGCGCTGTTGCCGCCAGGCTCTAAAGTGACGCTGGACATTCAGCGTGGGGATAAAAAGCTGACCATTAGCCCTCAGCTGGAAGAAGCCAGCACCCAGCCCAATCGGGATACAGCCCAGCGAGCACCAGAGCTGAGCGCTGAGCAGGACTTAAGCGTGGCTGAGCTGACACCCGCTTTACGCCGTCAGTTCCAGATTCCCAACGGTGTAACAGGTGTGGC
>CAJYHH010000962.1 GCA_913773825.1 Candidatus Sericytochromatia bacterium
AAGGATCTGGCGCAAAATCTTTTAGGCCTGTTTCCAGATCCCAGAGCGCCGGATAACCTATTTCACCCGCAATTTGTTTTAAAGCTGCCGTCAATTTTTCACCAGGACTGACACTGACGCTGTTGCCGCCACCAAGCCGAGCTAAGCGGGTCAGAAAACTATCGTTAACCGCTGTATCAATCCCAATTGTATAAACAACCGCTTCACCCAGTTCCTGCTGAATACTTTTAAGAATTCGCGATTCATCACCGACCTGGCCATCTGTCAGCACCACTAAAATCGGCGCATTCCGGGGATTTTCACCGCGCTCTAACACTTTCTGAAGAGAGTCCTGAATCGCGACAAACAATTCGGTCCCGCCGCGAGAATCAATTTTGCTTAAAAACCGATGTCCTAAAGCACGTCCCGCTTCATCAGCTGATTGCCAGACGGATTCAGACTCAAGCCATTCCATCCGGTCATCAAAGGCTAATACAGCATAACGGTCACGTGGGCCCATGCTCTCAAGCAACAGTGAGCAAGCTTGAGAGGCTGAAGCCATTTTATAATCACCCATAGAGCCCGAGCGATCAACTAAAAAAATCACGTCACGACCGGTTTCAAGCAGGGCTGCAGATGCAGGCGCAACCAGCTGAAGCAAGCCATACATTTCGCCTTCAGGGCCCATTAGCGTACTCAGACGACTGCCTAAAGCAGCCGCTCCGCTGCGCCAGCGCAGCACAAAGTCGCGGTTTAGACGTTCATGTTCACGACTAAGCTCTATCAGCACACGTCCAGAGTTCAAACTAGTCTGAGTCAAGTGCTGACTGCAAGCCAGCTCACCCAGACTTTCACCGGCTGGCAGCATCAGCTCGACGCTAAGATTAAAGTCTATTTTGGGGTCAAAACCAGGCGCTAAGCGAGGCGGTGAAATCCGTGAAGCGTCAGGGACAATCTCTGTATCACTTTCAACACCCAGGCCTGTATCAGCGCTTTCTTTAACCGTACCTGGTATATAACGTGGGGCCACAACGGTCGGCAGACGC
>CAJYHH010000963.1 GCA_913773825.1 Candidatus Sericytochromatia bacterium
CAGGCAGGCCAAATTGCAGTGAGCTCATAAAGCTTAAAGCATCGCTCCAGAATACTTTACTCCCGGCTGGCAGTGCGCGCAGCCGGGCATCCAGACGGCTCAAACCCAGGCTCGCCTGGGTCCGAACGCGCTCAGCTATTTGACTGCTGGCGTTGGCATCATTTGGATTAGCAACAGCCAGCAAAGCAAACGAACACTTGCCGACTTGTTCAGCATTTGGACCTGTACGCTGAGCGGGATCTAACCAGGTAAACAGATGATATTGAGCCGGTGAGGCTGAATTCTGAGTTTGAGCGGCTGAAACATAAGCCTGAGGCTGAGCGGCACTGCCGCAACCCGTTAGTAAGGTCATAAATAAAGCAAACTTAAGCTGAGACTGTTTTGAGACTGGCATGACGAGACCTTTCGCTTGAGGTTTTAAGCCAGTAAGGCTTTGTTACTGACTTGTTTTGATTGATCTTAAAACGCTTAGCCAGGCTTGTAAAACAACCCTTTTTTGTTAGACCACAACCAGCAGTTGTGGGCCCGATTCAGAGTCACACCTGCTGTGAGCGATATAAAATCCCCTCAAGATGGGCAGACAAGGGAATATTCTAGCTTAATCCGACGCACAAAGGCCGCCGCAGGCGGAACAAAATGAGTTATCCTGAAGTCGAAAGAAATTCCCCGGTTTTTGGCGTTCAGCTATCAGACATTTGGAGACCAAGTCCCCAGCGACTAGCAATCAGCCACAAGCCACCAGCTACTTAAAGGAAAACGGTATTCGACCCATGGACGAGAATTTAATCGATCGCGAGGATCCCCAGTACCAGCTGCACAGTATCCGCCACTCAGCCGCGCATATTATGGCCCACGCCGTGCAGCGTTTGATTCCCGAAGCCAAATTTGCAATTGGCCCGGTCATCAAAGATGGTTTTTACTATGACATGGATCTGCCGCGAACTCTCACGTCCGAAGACCTCGAAGCCATCGAAGCTGAGATGAAAAAGATCATCAAAGAAAACAACAGCTTTGAGCGTCAGGAATGGGATAAAGACAAAGCCCGTGAGTTCTTTGGTGAACATCACCAGGACTATAAACTGGAGCTGATCGAAGGCATTCAAGACGAAACGGTTTCGATCTACAAAGAAGGTGACTTTACTGACCTGTGTGCAGGCCCGCATGTGCGCTACACCAAGCAGTGCAAACACTTTAAGCTCTTAAAAGTCTCAGGCGCTTACTGGCGTGCAGACGAAAACAATGCCCAGCTTCAGCGTGTTTACGGTACCGCCTGGCAGACCAAAGAAGATCTTGAGAAGTATCTCTTCCAGATCGAAGAAGCCGCCAAGCGAGACCATCGCAAGCTAGGCCGTGAACTCGGTCTGGTGATGTTCCATGAATACGCCCCGGGTGCGCCCTTCTGGCTGCCCAAAGGCCAGACTGTCTTCCGGACTTTGTCTGACAAAATGCGCAATTATAATCTGCGCAATGGCTATGTCGAAGTCGGCACCCCGCAGATGTTCCGCAAAGATCTCTGGGAAACCTCCGGTCACTGGGATCATTATCGTGACAATATGTTTATCTTTGACGACGAAGATACCCAGATTGGCCTTAAAGCCATGAACTGCCCCAGCCATATGCTGATTTTCAAAAACGAGCGCCGCTCTTATCGTGAACTGCCTCTGCGGATTCATGACCAGGGTGTGCTGCATCGTAATGAAAAATCTGGTGCGCTGTCAGGCCTAACCCGCGTGCGCAAGTTCTGCCAGGATGACGCCCATTTATTTGTCACCCCAGAGCAGATTGAGCATGAGCTGCGTAAACTGCTGATCATGGCCAAAAACACTTATGAAGTCTTTGGTATGAAATTCAGCAAGGTTTATCTTTCTACTCGCCCTGAAGACTATATGGGTGAACTTGAGATGTGGAACCAGGCTGAAGCCTCGCTCGAAAAAGTGATTAAAGAAGCCGACATCCGCTTTGAAATCAACGCCGGTGATGGCGCGTTTTACGGGCCGAAAATTGACTTTATTATCGAAGACGCCTTAGGCCGTGAATGGCAGACTGCTACTGTGCAGCTCGACTTCCAGCTACCCGTTCGCTTTGATCTGAAGTACATCGACGCCAACAATGAGTTTAAAACGCCGATTGTGATTCATCGCGCCATTTACGGTTCACTGGAACGCTTTATCGGCGTGCTGATTGAGCACTACGCCGGGGCTTTCCCCACCTGGTTAGCACCGGTCCAGGTTCACGTTATCAATCTGGGCGAAAACCATCTGGAATACGCCGCTCACGTGCACAAAAAACTGCTGGCAGCGGGCATCCGCTCTCATCTGGACGTGCGTAACGAAAGCGTCAACTACAAGATTCGCGACGGCGAACTGCAAAAAGTGCCGATGATGCTGGTCTTAGGTGATCGGGAAGTTGAAAACCAGACCGTGACCGTCCGCCGCCTGCACCAGGCCAAAGGTCGTTCTGAAGCCATCAGCATTGACGAGTTTATCGCCAATATCAAAGCTGAAGCTGATATCGACTTCGCAGATCCAGAGTAAGCAGTAGATAGTAGGTGGTAGGGAGTAGGTCGGGTCAAAGACAAAAGCACTGTCTTCCCACTTACCCCCTACCACCTACTTTTTTACATTCCTGTATTTCCCCCAATGCCCACCTACGCCCTACCAACTACCTATTCCAGTGTGATCCAGTCGATCATCGTCTGGCGAAAATCGTGAGAAAATAAAGCATCCTGACACAGAAGGCTGTTGATGATGGGCGATTTTCAGGCAACCTTTCAAAGACTGACCCAGTTACCTTTAATAGCTGAGATTCTGGAGCGCCTGGAGCGCGAACTGAACCCCAACTTGGCTTATCATAGCCCTCAACATACTCGTGATGTGCTGACAGACACCCTGCTCTTTGCCTGCCATGACGGATTATCTGCTCGAGAATGTGAACTTTTAGCCATTGCAGCGGCTTATCATGATGCTGGCTATCTGCAGCAATACAAGGCCAATGAGCCAATTGGTGCTGACATGGCAGCAATTGCAATGCGCAAAGCAGGTGGCTATAGCGAGTCTGATATCACACAAGTCGGTCAGATGATTCTTTCAACTCAGATTGGCAGTGGCCCAATGGCAAGCAGCCGCACCCAGCACACTCCTCTGGCAGCTTATTTGATGGATGCTGATTGGGGAGCATTTGGACGTGAAGACTATTTTGAAAAAAATCAGCAGTTAATCGACGAAACCAAAGTTGACGCTTTTATTTTTTGCCAGCAGTCACTCGAACTGGTTAAAGCCCAACGCT
>CAJYHH010000964.1 GCA_913773825.1 Candidatus Sericytochromatia bacterium
GTAATCAGGGTTCCAGCAAACTCAGGTTGGCTTGTTGAGCAAACCCGCAAGGGTATATTTGCCTGTCTGAGCGGTTCTAAACAGCGGGGATGCAGGACTTTTGCGCCACGATAGGCCATCAATTCAGCAATGGTGTAGGTTAACTGAGGCAAAAGCAGGGCGTTGGGAACCTCATGAGGATTGGCTGTAAAAAGTCCTGGCACATCTGTCCAGATTTCAAGGGCGCTTGCCCCCAGGCGTGAGGCCAGATAGGCTGCTGAAGTATCGGAACCTCCCCGTCCTAATAAAACGGTCTCTCCGTGAAAATCTCGGGCAATAAAACCTTGGGTAATTGCTCCGTTAGGAGAGTTATGCGCCAGTTGAACCGCAAGGGCTGGAGCAAACTCAGATTGACAATGGGCGCTGAGAAAATGTCTGGAAGATGTTTCTAAATCAGAGCTTTGTAATAAATCACGCGCATCCAGCCAATTTAAGTCCAGTCCTTGAGCTTTTAGCCAGGCTTGACCCATTACAGTGCTTAAGAGCTCTCCAATTGCCATCACTTTGGCTTTACAGGCAGGCTGAAAGACTAAGCCAATTCCGCAGCTAACCAGCTGCTTGCGAAGTTTCCAGATCAAGCTTTCTGCTTCAATGGGCAAAGGCATACTCAGTGCTTCACAAAGTTGACGATGTTGTTTGACAATATTGCGATAAATCGGCTGGTATTCCTGACCCCTCACCGCTAATTCATAAGCTTGCTCAAGCTGGTTTGAGATCCCAGACAGAGCAGAACACACAAGTAAAGGTCGTTTGCCCTGTTCAAGATGACGACGGGTAATGCCAAGAATCTGTCGCCAGGCTTCGGGGCTTGCAACGCTGGTTCCACCAAACTTGATTACGATCCAGGGAGCGTCTTGCGTCACTTGCATCATCACTTGTCCCTTTTTTAAAGCGTGCTGGATTGTTGACTTGATTGAATACATATCACAATCTGTGTAAAGCTCGCCTTGATAAGATTTTGTCAAGCCTAAAAAAGCTATAAAATCCCCTGCAAAAACCTGCTGATTCTTTGTTTGGGAATTGTTTAGACAAAGTTAAAGATGTTGCTTAAGTTATCGGCTTTTGTCCTGATAACAAAGGGCTTTCAGCCTGTCTGATTAAGCCCTTTATGGTAAAATTAAAGGGCTTTTTAATCCCATCAAATGCGAGTATTTATGAGTCACTCCGTCCCTGAAGCCCCTCCTCAAGACAAACCTGATTTTTCTGAATATACACCGATGCTTCAACAGTTTCTTGAGGTTAAACAACAGTATCCTCAGACCCTGTTGCTCTATCGCATGGGGGACTTTTACGAGACTTTTTTTGAAGATGCTCGCATTGCTGCCCGTGAATTAGAAATCACCCTGACCAGCCGTGAAGCGGGCAAAGGTCAGCGGATTGACATGGCTGGTGTGCCGCATCATGCACTTGAAGCCTATTTGCCGCGTTTGATTCAAAAAGGCTATAAAGTGGCGATCTGTGAGCAAATGGAGCTCCCTAAGCCCGGCAAGCTGGTGCGCCGCGAAGTAGTGCGCGTGATTACACCAGGTACGCTGCTTGAAGGCTCGATGCTGCAGGATAAACACAATAACTATCTGGCGGCTCTGACCTGCTCACGTAACGCTTATGGGTTAGCTTATGTAGATATCTCAACCGGTACGTTTAGATTGACGCAAATCAGCGGTGAACAAGCGGATGATCTGATTCAGCGCGAGCTAGCCGGTTTAGAAGTCGCAGAACTCTTATTGCCAAGCTCGCGCCCCTGGACGGAACGCGCAGTCCAAGAAACGGCCTGGGCCAAAATTGTGCCAGATCCCGCCACGGTAACCTGGGAAAGTGAACTTGTCTTTGACTTAAAAGCTGCCAGTGAGCGGCTTAAACGGCATTTTGGCGTGGTCTCACTTGAAAGTTTTGGCTGCCAGGATATGCCCTTAGGCGTTGCGGCTGCTGGCGCTATTTTGCATTATCTTGCCCAGACCCAAATGACTGCTTTACAGCAAATTCAGCATTTGAGCACTTATCAGTTGACGCGCTTTATGATTCTGGATCGCAGCACACGCCGTAATCTTGAGCTATTACGCACTTCACGTGAAAACACTTATGAGGGCTCTTTACTCTGGGTGCTGGATCAGACCCGTACTGCGATGGGGGCTCGTCTGATGCGCGACTGGATTAACCATCCCTTGTTGTCACCTGCTGAAATTGAAGGACGACTTGATGCTGTCACTGAACTCTATGACGCTGAAGAGCTTCGCGCTGAGCTGCGTGAGACCCTTGATGATGTCCGAGATATTGAACGTCTAGCGGCGCGTGTTGCAACTCAAGCAGCTTCACCTCGTGAATTGAAGTCTCTGTCTGAAAGCCTGCTTAAACTTCCGGCTCTCGCTCAGCAGCTTCATCCTACTCACAGTGCGCTGTTTCAAGGCCTGCGCGTGGTCGAAGAAGACTTACAAGTCTTAGCTGAAGATATTCTGCGCGATTTGGTAGACTCTCCGCCGCTTAAAATTCAGGATGGCGGGATTTTTAAAGACGGGGTTCATCCCGAACTTGATGATCTGCGGGTTTTGATTCGCGGTGGCAAAAGCTGGATTGCGGAATTAGAAGCCAGTGAACGTGAACGTACAGGGATTCGCTCGCTTAAAGTCAGCTATAACAAGGCCTTTGGCTATTTTATCGAGATTACCCACGCCAATGCTGCCAGCGTCCCAGACGACTATATCCGGAAACAGACGCTGACCAACGCTGAGCGTTATATCACCCCCGCTTTAAAAGAAAAAGAAGCCGCTGTATTAAACGCTGATGAGCAAATTAAACAACTTGAGTATCAGCTGTTTGTGCTTTTGCGCAATCAAGTTCAGGCGCATATTTCGCGTTTACAGGCGATTGCTCGCGATGTTGCTACCCTTGATGTTGTGGCTTCATTAGCTGAAGTCGCTGTGCAAAACCGCTATATTCGCCCTAAACTCGTGTCAGAAAGTGTGCTGACGATTCAGGGTGGGCGCCATCCTGTTATCGAAAAAACCTTGCCAGCGGGCCAGTTTGTGCCCAATGACATGGCGCTTAACACGCAAGATGAGCGCCTGATTATTCTGACCGGCCCAAATATGTCGGGCAAATCCAGCTATATGCGCCAGACGGGACTGATTGTGCTGATGGCCCAGATGGGCAGTTATGTACCGGCTGATTCTGCGATTGTGGGGATCTGTGACCGGATTTTTACCCGCGTCGGCGCTGTAGATGACATTGCCACCGGTCAGAGTACCTTTATGGTCGAGATGATGGAAACCAGCAATATTCTGCATCATGCCAGTGAGCGCAGCGTGATCTTATTAGATGAAATTGGCCGCGGTACCAGTACGTTTGACGGAGTTAGTATTGCCTGGTCGGTCAGTGAATATATTGCCAGCCATATCAATGCCCGGACATTGTTTGCCACGCACTATCACGAGTTAAATCGCCTGAGTGAAAACGCCCCTGGGGTTAAAAACTATCAGGTCTCTGTACAAGAAAACGTAGACGGGATTGTGTTTTTACATAAAGTGGTTCCAGGCGGTGCCGATCGCAGCTACGGGATTGAAGTGGCGCGTCTGGCTGGTCTGCCGCAGCAAGTCCTGAGTCGGGCACGGGACTTACTCAACGATATTGAAAAGCGCAGCCGGATTCAGTCTGGCTTGATGAAAAAAGGGCGCGGTAACGGCCCTGAGCCGGACACAGTGCAGCTGAGTCTGTTTGGAGAATAAGCAGTGCCATCTATCCTTCTGCTAAACTCTCACCTAACTCTCACCTAGGATTGAGTGCCTTTGTTAGAATGAGAATAGCTGCAACTGAGTTGCATCCCGGAGGCTAGGCAAACCATGGAATTCAGCCAGGAAATCATTCAGAGCCTGCGTGAGGCATTGAACGCAACCCCCAATAATTTTCCGCTGCGGCGGCATCTTGCTGAGCTCTTGCTGGCGCATGGTGAGCCGGGCGAAGCCGCTGAGGCTTTTCGTGATGCTTTAAAGCTGTCTCCTCACGATAAACAGATTCAGATTGGCTTAGCTGAAAGCTACTTTAAAGCGGGTAAAGTCTCAGCTGTCAAAGTTCTGCTTGAAGAACTGCTTAAAGACAAAAGTGCACCCCCTAAAGCCCATCAGCTAATGGCGCACATGCTGGTCAGTGAAAATCGTCTGGCAGAAGCCCGGACTTTTTATAAGCAGGCTCTGGCTGCTAATGCAGCTCTGCAAGATGATGAACTGGACAAAAAACTGTTTTTACAGGTGTCTTCACAGCTGCGCCTACAAGATGAAGTCAGTCCTGCAGACTCTTTACCCATGAATGTTGAGACACCTCCGGCACCTAAACCAGAGCCGATTCCGCTGGCGCTGGGACGACCTGAACCCGCTGATGATTTACTTGAATCTGAAAAGCCCGAGATCAGCTTTGCGGATGTCGGCGGTATGGAAAGCGTTAAAGAAGCGATTAGTCTTAAAATTATTCAGCCGCTCAAAAATCCTGATCTGTATCGTGCTTATGGCAAGCCGATTGGCGGGGGGCTGTTGCTCTATGGGCCGCCTGGTTGTGGCAAGACTCATTTAGCCCGCGCGACTGCTGGCGAAGTCAACTCTGGTTTTTTATCGGTTGGGATTAATGAAATCCTGGAGATGTGGTTAGGCCAGAGTGAACGTAATTTACACGCTGTGTTTGAACAAGCGCGCGGAACAAAGCCCTGTGTGCTGTTTTTTGACGAAGTCGATGCCCTGGGAGCCAGTCGTTCAGATATGCGCCATAGCGCCGGTCGACAGTTAATCAATCAGTTTTTGTTAGAGCTCGACGGTGTGCGCTATAGCAATGAAGGGGTGTTGATTTTGGCCGCGACAAACGCCCCCTGGCATTTAGACACGGCTTTTAGACGCCCTGGACGCTTTGACCGCATGATCTTTGTGCCGCCGCCGGATCTGGCCAGCCGCCGCTCTATTTTAGAGATTCAGCTGGCAAAAAGGCCCTGTGACGGGATAGAGCTAGACGCATTGGCCCATAAAACAGACGGCTTTTCGGGGGCAGATCTCTCGGCTGTCATTGATCAGGCGATTGAAGATAAACTGCGTGAAGCGCTAAAATCCGGTACCCCTGCGCCGATTCGACAAAAAGATTTGCTTAAGGCGATTAAGCGGGTTAAGCCAAGCACACGGGAATGGTTTACGACCGCGCGCAACTATGCTCTATATGCCAATCAGAGTGGCTTTTATGACGAGATTCTGCATTATCTGAATCTGAAATAACCATGAACCTCGGCTATTCACGCATCCAGCTCTTGCTGGATCAAAAACGCTGGGAATTAGCCCGTAGCGAGCTTGAGGCGATGCTGGAGCGCAGCCCCGATGACTTTCTGGCGCATGCGCTGTTAGCGCTTTGTCTGAGTGAACAACACAAGCCTAAGCGTGCTTTAGTTCATGCCCGTTTAGCTGTCGGTTTAAGTCCAGACATTGCCTTTGCCCACTATATTCATTCGATTGTGCTGCAAGAACTCGGCCAGCTCAAAGAAGCCCGGCAAAGTATTCTTCAGGCCTTAGAGCTGAACCCTGAAGACCCGGATTTTTACGCCAGATTAGGTTTAATTGACTTACTCGAAGCGCGCTGGCAAGAAGCTTTAAACTGCGCTGAACAAGGGCTGCAGCTTGATCCCGAGCATATTGATTGCCAGAATCTGCGTTCAATGGCTTTGATTCGCCTGGGGCTGCCTGAATCAGCGCTTGGCCAGCTGGATCAGGCTTTGCTCAAAGAGCCTGAAAATGCCAGAGTGCACGCCAATCGTGGCTGGACGCTCTTACAGGCTGGCCAACATCAAGAAGCAATGTTGGCCTTTAGTGAAGCTTTACGCCTGGAGCCAGGTTTGGAATGGGCCCGTGAGGGTCTGCTTGAAGCTATGAAAGCGCGTTATTGGCTTTATCGACAGTTTCAGCGCTATTCTTTTTGGATGTCGCGCTATGGGCGACGGCACCAGTTTTTAATTATGCTGGGGCTGATTCTGGTTATGCGAGTGGTCGTCGGGATTGCTGGCAGCGCTTCGGCTTTTTTAGGTGGCTTATTTGTTTTGGCTTATGCGGGCTTTGTTTCGATGACCTGGCTGGCTGATCCCTTGTTTAATCTGCTTTTGCTCTTTCATCCCTTTGGCCGTTATGTATTGGCTCCACACGAGCGCCGGGGTGCAATCTGGCTGGGCTCTCTGATGAGCGGGGGGATTCTGGCGATTGCCTTAGGTTTAATTTTTAATCAGATCGCTCTGGCTTTTGGCGGCCTGCTGAGCCTGAGTTTGCTGCTGCCGACGGCTGGAACCTTTACCCCATCTGATGTTCATATCAGGCGCTGGCTGGGGATCTATACTCTCTCGCTGGCTGCTCTGGCTTGCATGGGCTTAATCGGCGTGACGTTTAATCTGATGCCCATGGGTGGAATTGCGTTAGCGATCTATCTGCTGGCTTTGATTGCTTTTTCCTGGATTGCCAATTGGCTCATGATGCGCCATTGATGTCAGCTTACAGATGCGCAGGACTTCGATACAATGTTATGATCAGCGCATGAAAGCGCGATCTGTTTTGACCGTCCTGATTGTATTTAGCTGTTGGTCAGCGGCACAAGCCGGCCCTGCTGAACAAGAGCTTGAAGCAAAACTTGAGCGTCAGCTTGAAGCTTTGTTGGGCCCAGGCAAAGCCCATGTGAGCGTGAGTGGCAAAACGCAAGCTCCAAGCCTGCAACGCAACGTGACGCGCAGTAAACCCCAGATTGTGGGACAGCGTCAGACAACGGTCAGTAGCCGGAACGGTGAGGCTCAAAGCAGGACCCAGACCCATTCTCAAACCAGCTGGACTTATGATCAGACAGAAGAAATCCGCAGTGTGCAGCCAAAACTTACTGATAAATCAGTCTCGATTATTTATGAGCCCCCAAGCGTTTTAGAAGACTCTGAAGAAGGCACTCGGCCCAATGTAGATGCTGCAGCGATTGAGCAAATGGCCCGAGCTGCGTTAGGACTTGAAGCGACTGATCGCATTCATGTCCAGGCCGGACGCATGGATACCAGCGCTTATGACCGGTTAAAAGCCGAGATGGAACGCGCTCAACAGGGCACACCTATTTGGGTCTTTATGGGGATTGCGTTGGCGTGTGTCGGTTTAGGTGCTGGGCTTGGGGCCTTTTTGATGCGGCGTCGCCAAGGCAATCAAACACCATCCCCTGACTGGCAACAATGGAATCCAGAGATTCAGGCTTATCTCTCTGCGCAGCCTGTTTCGCCAACTCAGGCCGCTTTACCGCCAGGGCATCCGATTGCTTCTGGCCCACATGGCCCCGTGATTCATGTTCGGCCACCTTCAAGCTGAGTTGATAAGCTGAAAGTGATGAATAACTAAGCTTGAGGGGTGGTTTCTTTGGGTAGCGGAGCCACTCGTTCAGGCTCAGCCAGCACCAGAAACTGAACAAACATCAGGGTAAAGTAAGTTTTGACAATCAGGCCCAGCAGCATCGCCATAATCGCAAGAGGCTGAATCCCGCTGTAAAGCATAAAGGTTGTCAGGCCGGTTGGCAGCACCCAGATCAGGCCCAGACCCAAGAGCGGCTTCCAGTGACGGCGTAAAGTTTGCTGGCTGTTGGACCAAGCCAGTGACCAGCCAGAATCACCTAAAACGCACCAATGGGACCAAAAGCACAGGCTAATACAATAAATACCCAAAACAGCCAGACCGCCCATCAGCGTCAGCATCCAGCGTTCAAGTTGAGTAATCGCCGCACTTTGGGCGGTAAACAGTTTTTCGATTTCAGCGGTTTTGTTTTGCTGCATTAGCTGGCTGAGGTTTTCAACCAGAGGTTGATTGAGTTCGCCATTAATTGCTGTTGCCAGGGCAACAGACAGCAAAAGACCCAACATACAAACCACTAAAAACATCGCGCCCCCCCCTAATAAGGGTGAAAAATAGCGCGCCACGCCATTAAAAAAATCATCCCAGTTAGCGCGGTGATTTTCTTTTAGCACAATTGATTTCATCTGGTAGAGCCAGCCTGCCAGCACGGCCAGATGAAAAAAGTACATTGCCATTTCGAGCACAATATTGGGCCCTAAACCAACCTGGCCACCTTTAAAAATCAGCAGCACAAGGGTTTCAGCAATCATAACGGTTAAGAGAATCCAGTTGCTTTGTAAAAGCTTCCAGGTTCGACTGAGCAGGTCTTTTATCGCCACTGCGAATCAAGACCGTTTAAATTAATCATTTGCCCGCCGTCTTCACTGTGACATTAAACGTTTCATAAGCAAAAGGCAGAGCCGGATGGGCTGTATATTGGCTGACTCGCGGCTGAACCAGGCTGTAGTGCACCGGGTGGAACAGGTACAGCCAGGGTGCATCGTCGACAATCAAACGTTCGGCTTCACGATAAAGCTCATAGCGTTTGGGTTCATAGGTGAGATCTTCAGCTTTTGAAATCAGCTCATCAACACGTGGATTGGCGTATTGAGCGAAGTTAGCGTACATGCTCTGCTCAGAATGGAAGTTCCAGTAAAACACACCACTCGGATCGATTAAACGGGGCTTTTGGGCATTATGGAACATCGCGGGTAAACGGCCATTCTGGGCCAGATTGTATTGTCTTAGCGGAGTCAGCTTAATCGTGACGCCAACAGATTTCAGATTAGCTTGAATCTGGCGACAAATCCGCAGAGATTCATCATCTGATCCGTGATAAAGCGTCAGATCCAGATGCGGATTCTGCCAGGGTTCGATGTCGCCATCGCCGTCTTTATCGCGCCAGCCGGCTTCAAACAACAGCTTGCGGGCTTTTTCTGGGTTAAAGGCGTAAAGTGGTTCACGACGGCTTGAGCCTGGGAATCCAGGTGGAAACACGCCCGTGACAGGCTGGCCGTAGCTTTCAAGCAGATTCTGAATAATGTTGCGCTTATCAACTGCGTAGTTAAAGGCCTGGCGGACTTTCACTTCATTAAAAGGAAAAACCTTATTGTCCATGTTAATGTAATGAGTCGACCAGCTAGGCGTTTTAACCACACGGGTCTGTTCAAGATTCGCTACGCTGTCAGCCTGCAGCACAGGGGTTGCGCCAACGGGGTTCCAGACCGGATCGTTTAATACAGCCTGCAGATAATTGACCGGTAGGGGGCTATGATCCAGCTCACGGCGGGTAAAAGCCTGAAACTGTTCTTTAGACGAAGGTAAAACATTAAAGCGAACTTCGTCAGTGCGAGGCAGCTGTTTGTCGTAATAACCGTCAAAGCGCTTCAGCACCAGTTCATCTCCGGCTTTAAGCTCAGAGATTTGATAAGGTCCAGCGCCAATCGGATGGCTGCGGAAGTCTTTCCACCAGCGCTCAACGTCTTCTGCTGGCACAATTGAAAAACTGGGCTGAGCCAATAATTCAAGTGCATAGGGAAGAGGTTGCTCAAGATGAATCTGGACCAGATGATGATCGAGGACTTCTACACCCAATAAATGGGGCTCTTTAATGCCGCCGCGGCGGGCTGCCTGATAACGGCGCAGACCTTTGATATTCAGACGCTCAACAGCCCAATAGTCTCTGGAGTTAAGCAGCGGATTAGCTGCGCGTTCAAATGAATATTTAACGTCTGCAGCTGTGACCGGACGCCCGTTATGAAAACGGGCTTCCGGATCGATTTCGAAGATATAGCTTTTTTTGTCTGGAGCAATGTCCCAAGACTTGGCAAGGGCTGGAACCACCTGATGAAAAGCCCCGTTACGCGGAGGCTTAATTGTTGGTGAATACATCACCAGCCCACGATGAACCAGCGAGCTGACCTGCTGGGCGGACTCACCCTCGATATAAAGCGGATCGAGATTGAGCACCTGAGAAGACAGATAACTCTTAAAGTTTTCTGCCTGTGCCGGACTGCTCAGGGCTGTGCTTGCTGCCAGAACGCCAAAAGCCAGTATCTTCTTGATCATGTCTGAGGCCTCATATGTGGAAAGAGTAAGACGTCACGAATTGATGCCGCATCGCTCAGCAGCATCACTAAACGATCGATTCCGATTCCCAGTCCCCCTGCCGGTGGCATGCCGTGCTCAAGCGCGAGCAGATAGTCATGGTCCATAGCGTGGGCTTCTTCATCACCGGAAGCATGGGCTTCCAGCTGTTGTTCAAAGCGAGCGCGCTG
>CAJYHH010000965.1 GCA_913773825.1 Candidatus Sericytochromatia bacterium
GGTACTTCTGGCAAGAAGCTGTTAATCAGTTCTTCTAGAATTTCATCAGCGAGTTCTGCATAAGAAGGACCCACAGTCTGCTCAAGTTTTTGAATCAGGGCACCCATTTCTTTTTCGCCAAAATGCATATTCTCAAGCTGAATTGACTCAAGGAATTCATGGTTGAGTTTGGCGCTGAGCAGCAGAAACAGAGCTTCTGGCGCCTTAAGCTGCACGGACAGCGAATCTGGAGACATGGGAATGAGAGGTCCTTTCGGGCGGAAATCAAAAGAAGTGGGGGAAGCAGGGTTCGAACCTGCGACCAAACGATTATGAGTCGTCCGCTCTACCGCTGAGCTATACCCCCATCAGAAGCATAAAGTATTATACATCAAGCCTGAGGCGCCACTGGTTTATGGTGCTCAGATTCTCGTAGATTCACTTAATATCATTTTTTCAGATCCGCCAGAAAGGACAAGTTCAGTATGTTTCAGCCAGGGCTTCAGCCCGTGATGGTTTTTCCAGGTCAGGGGGCCCAGCGCCCCGGAATGGGGGATTCATTACGTGAGCATAAAACCTATCGTAAACATCTGGCCCTAGCTGACGAGATTTTAGGTTTTCGCTTAAGTGAGCTGATGACAGGGGGGCCTGCTGAGACTCTGACTCGTACAGATATCGCGCAACCGGCTTTGCTGGCGCTCGAAACAGGTTTATATACACTCTGGCGTGAGCAGGGGGGAGTGCAGCCTGCTGCCGTGGCTGGCCATAGTCTGGGTGAATACAGCGCCTTAGTTGTGGCTGGGGTGCTGAATTTTTCGGATGCTTTGCATTTGGTCAAGCTTCGTGCTCAGTTGATGCAGGCTGCCTGTGAACAAGTTCAGGGAGGGATGGCTGCTGTGCTAAAGCCTGGTATCAGCCCTGACGATCTGGTTGCGCTTTGCCAACAATTAGCTGAGCCGTCTGCTCCTGTTGTATTAGCGAATGACAATAGCCCTCAACAACTGGTTATTTCTGGCGAAATCCAGGCTTTAGAGGCCGTCTGTGAAGTGATAAAAAGTCAAAAACTGGGTCGGCCTGTAAAGTTAAAAGTAGCTGGCGCTTTTCATTCGCCGCTGATGCAATCAGCTCAGGCTGAGCTGGCTGCTGCAATTAAAAAGCTTAAGCTTCAAGAACCTCAGATACCTGTTGTGATGAATGTAAGTGGAAAGGTGCCTGATTCAGTGCCTGAATTGAGCACTTTGCTGACTCAGCAAATTATTTCACCCGTGCGCTGGCGTGATTCAGTTAGCCGTCTGGAACAATTTGGAAGGTTATTTCTTGAATTAGGGCCTTCAACTTTAACGCCTTTAATTCGTCAGTGTCTAAGTGATCATCAGTCTGAAATTGACGCTCGGAACGTGCTGGAGTGGGATGAACTAGAGACAGTTGTGAAAGCTTTAAGATAATTTTTTGCTAATCATCTTGTGGCTGCCTATGAAGTCTGCCTATAATGCTGCTTGTTCTGATGAAGAACCCGCTCGGATAGCTCAGTCGGTAGAGCAATGGACTGAAAATCCATGTGTCGACAGTTCGATCCTGTCTCCGAGCACTTAACCTGAAATCCCGCAAACGCAGTTTCTACACAGCCGCGGGTTTTCGGGGAAGCCACGGGGTCGTGGCGGAACTGGCAGACGCACCAGCTTGAGGGGCTGGCGAGGTCAAACTCGTGAGGGTTCAAATCCCTCCGACCCCATTTTATTCAACCGATTGGCTTAGCCAGTCGGTTCTTTAGTATGTAGACTTTTTAAAAGCTCGAGACTGAACTTTCTATGCAGATTCTCGTTACCGGCGCAGCAGGTTTTATTGGATCCCACTTTGTTGAATGGGTGCTGACTAAACACCCTGATTGGCAGTTGACCAATCTCGACTTACTGACCTATGCCGGATTTGAGCACACCAGTCGGGAACTTGAGGCCGCTTATCCTGGGCGTTATCGCTTTGTTAAGGCTTCGGTCTGTGATGCCGAGGTTGTGGATCAATTAGTGGCAACTCATCCCCTGATTGTGCACTTTGCAGCTGAGAGCAATGTTGATCTGTCAATAGTTGATGGTCAGGCCTTTTTAAATACCAATGTGCTTGGTACGCATGTTTTGCTTGAGGCCTGTCGCCGTCATGAGATTCAGCGTCTGCTGGTGGTCAGTACAGATGAAGTCTATGGCAATGCCTGGCAGGATCGACCATCACTTGAAACAGATCCCTTATTGCCTTGTAGCCCTTATGCGGCCAGCAAAGCGGGGCAGGATTTATTAGCTTTTAGCTATTACGAAACGTTTAAACTGCCCGTGGTGCGTTCTCGCTGCGCCAATAATTATGGTCCGCGCCAAGATCCCACCAAGCTGATTCCCAGATTTATTCTGCACGCTTTACATGATCAGCCTTTGCCGCTTTATGGCAGTGGTACGAATATTCGTGACTGGATTCACGTGACGGATCATTGCGCGGCCCTTGAGGCTTTATTAATGGGCCCTGATAGCCTAAACGGTGAAGTCTTTAACGTAGGAACCAGCGTTGAAAAAAGCGCTAGAGAAATTGGTGGTTTGCTGCTGCAAGCGCTGAATAAGCCTCAATCCCTGCTGCAGACGGTTCCCGATCGCCTGGGGCATGTGCGCCGTCATGCGGTAAACAGCGACAAATTACGCCAGACTTTGGGTTGGGAAGCTCAAATTAGCTGGGAATCAGGTCTGCAGAGCACGCTTGAGTGGTATCAGGCTCACCCTGAGTGGTGGCAGGCTGCAATTCAGGCTCAAGCTGAGCGAATTCCCGGTTACGACAAGGTTTACCCTTTTCGTAACTGGTAAGATTAATAATTGGTTAAGGCTGTAGGCGGTGTTTTATCGCTCTGGCCTTACTTTCGGCTTTTTTTGTAAGTGTTTTGGTTAAATTTATATTATCGGGCCACCTGTAATGACAAGACTTTGTTTTATAATCGTTACAGTATGTGATGCAGTTAGCATGACCTAGAAGGAGTGGCCCGATGCATATCATCCTTCCCGCCGATGCCGAAGCGTTTCAGTCCCGTCAGGCAGCTGGACAGATAGATGAAGCGATTGACGATTTATGGGCTGATCCAGTCTGGCAGGCCCTTCGTTCTGGTGACATTCGTCTGCCTTTAGCTCCGCAGTTTAGTGATGATGAAGTTCGCAGTTTATTAGATAAATTACGTGAACCGAATTTAATCGAGCAGCTTGAAGATCTCTTGGCCCACTTGCCCAAAGCTTCTCAACATCTGCTCGATGCGCTTCAAGAAACCCATTTGCAGAATGCCTGACTTGACTCAGTTGATGCCTGAGCAGACTAGGCGCTGGGTGAAATTAACACGCCTCGTTTAATCAGTTGTTCAAGCCAGGAAGCCATTCCAGGCTCGGTTGAATCAGGAAGTTCAGCCCAGGTTTGTGTGCCATCACAAGCGTCCAGCCAGCTTACAAGAGCAGCTGGCAACATTTCAAGCTGTAGGCCCCTCCAGTCTTGAGTAAGCAAAAATCGTCGCGTGGGTGTTTCGGGCAGATCAATAACGGGATAGCCCTGGCTGAGGCTTTCAAGTACGGTTGAAAAGTTTTCGCCGAGTCGGATCAGTCTGGCCCAATGTGCTAAACGAGGTCCTTTGAGCTGTGGATCTGCTTGTGGCTTTGCAAAAAACTGTAAGCGGCTGGCAGCCAGTTCATAATTGAGCAGATCACGCAAATGAGCCGGTGTTGAAGCCTCACGGCTGATACTAGCCATTAAAGTCTGCAGCATATAGGCAATCAGTTCTTGGCGTGGATAAGCTGGCGGCAGACCAGGGCGAGTGAGTAATTGATTGATCAATCGCTCACTCTGTGACTCTCCTAAGAGTTGCCTGACCCGTAGGGGAAAAGCTGAGTTGAGAAGTTTTAAGCGTCGCTGCTGGGTTTCACTTCGCCATTGAGTCAGGATTTGTGGCGGCTGGCTTTCCAGACTGGCGCGTTCAGGTTCACTCAGGCTATGCCAACTGCGCTTGCTGGGAGTTAACAGATATTCAATCCAGGCCTGTTCAAAAGCTTTTAAACTCATACTTTGTTTCTCTGCAATAGTTTGCGGGCTGTTCTTAGCCGTTCTGGTAAATCTGAATTTTGATCTGGAACAATGCTGATAGCTTTAATGGGGCAACGCTGAATTAAAGTCTCCATGAGCTTTAATCCGGGGCTTTGATGCCGCAAATCCTGAGCTTGCAGGCGTAACATCAGCACACGCTCACGAGGGAGGCGTTCAATTGCGCTTGATGCATTTCGTTCAGATGCCAGACGGTTTAAATCAAGCAATAAACCGCAATCCGCTTCTTCGGCTACATGACGTAAAAACGTGGCGGGCTCCATATCATCATGACTATAAATTCTGCTAAGGGTAGGCGGCTCAATTAAAAGAGGCATTGGGTTTAAACGGCGAAGTGTCCTGATATTCTGTTTAACCGTTTCAAGCGCTTCTTCAGTTGCGGGGATGGGCTGTTGGCTGGCGTATTCCCAGCCTTCTGCGCGGTTAAAGGCCAGCATCGCGCTATACCAAGTGCTGCCACAGCGAGCCAGCATCCGATCAAGAGCCAGGGCATAAGCTTCATTGCGTAGCTCGGGACTGCCGATTGACAGCTCTGTTGTAAAGGGAATCAGCGGCACTTGACGAGAAAGTTGTGCCAAGACTGGATCTGTTTCTAATTCTAAAAAATCATCAGCTGGGACTTCAAAAAAATCGGCACCAGCAAGCCGATTGCCAGGTGACCAGCGTAATCCAACGCCTAAGACAGGGAGTTCATTCCAGGTTTTAAATGCTGCCACGCGAGGTTTACGGGCGATCAGTTCAACCATCTGATGTTGGCTGTTTTCTTTGATGCAATTTAATTGACCAGGGCCTTCGTAAGCAAATAACGGTTCCCAGTCCTGAAAGCGAGCGGGAAGCTCAGCTGCTGTAAAGCTTCCCGTTGGCAAAATCGAGACGCGATTGACGCTGCGCGCCAGTTTAGTGTTTGCAAGGGGATCTTGCTGATTTAAACCCGAAATCACCATGAGGCCACCAGGCCTGACCGCCGCTTTAAGCCGACCAATCAAACGAGCTTTTTCACCATTGGGAATATACGGAAAGACATTTAAACAAAAAATCGCTGCGTAACTTTCACGCTGCATGCGGTAATTGCGAATATCGCTGAGTACCCAATCGACATCTGGGCCATAGCGCTGACGAGCTTGAGTCAGCTGTTCGCGATCTACATCAAGGGCTGTGACATTTAGTCCGTAAGTGGCTAGAGCGGCTGCCAGCTGACCATTGCCGCTGCCAATTTCACAGATCGGGCCAGCTGGAATCCAGGGTAAGAGCCCAAGCAGATCGGTGAAATGAAGCTGACGATTA
>CAJYHH010000966.1 GCA_913773825.1 Candidatus Sericytochromatia bacterium
TAATGAAAAAGCTAGCAGATGTTATCCGCTTTGAGCGTGAAGATTATCCGTTTTTAAAAGAAACCCGCAAAGACTACGGCGAGTTGCTGGGACTTTTAGACGATGAGTATTTCCGTATCATCAATGAAGAAATGCGTGATGTCTTTAAGTTTGACTATGAAGACCAGATTGTTTCACAGATCGAATCTTATTTAGTTAAAGGCTTAAAGACGATTTTTCTGGATAAAGCCAAAATTAAAGACCAGGGCGGCAATGATGTCACGGATATCTTCCTGCGTGAACGGGAAGAGACCATTTTTGGCAAATCGCTCAGCGAAGATGAACGTCAAAAATTCTGGTATGACTTTACCGCCAAAGTTCAGCCAGGCCGTTCAACAGCTGAAAATATTCGCAGTATTTTCGAATCACAGATTTATCAGGCTCGTGATCGAATGTACCAGTCTAAACAGACCGAAATTGAAAAAAAACTCGACTATATGCTGCACTATCTTGAAGGCGGTAAACTCTCAGCCCTAACGCCCGAAGAACTTGAAGACATTCAGCAAAACGTCGAAAAATTGATGGCCAAAGGCTATAACCGTGATTCAGCACGAGAGTTATTGGGCTATCTCAAAAGTAACCTCGAAAGGCTGGTTACGCCTTAAAATGAGCTATACCCGTTTTCCGGCTGTTGCCGGTATGTTTTACCCAGATGAACCAGCCCAACTCCAGCAAATGGTCAACGAATATTTAAACAACAGCCGCAGCCAGATCCCCGCTGCAACCCGGCTTAAAGCCCTGGTGGCGCCTCATGCGGGCTATATCTACTCAGGTCCGGTTGCCGGAAGCTGTTATCGCCAGTTGGATGCATTAGACAAAGACGCTCACTGGAAGATCCTGATGCTGGGGCCCGCTCATCGCTACCCGGTGCGGACTGTTTCAGTTGGCGCTTATGATGAATACCGCACGCCTTTAGGTTCAGTTAAAGTCTCGCCTTTAGCTCATGTGATGGCCCGTGATCTGGGTTTTATTCCTGAAGCAGATTTGCAAGAGCACTCACTTGAAGTCCAACTGCCTTTTTTACAGACTCAGCTGAAATCATTTGAAATTATTCCGATTGTCTGCGGCAGCGTAGCGCCTGAACAACTGGCGGCTTATCTCATGCCCTATCTCGACGATCAAACCTTATTGCTGATTAGCACTGACTTAAGTCACTATTTTCCCTATGATCAGGCCGTTGCCACTGACAGCATTGCCAATGCTGCGATTCCGGCTCTTGATCTGGAAACGATGCGCCGCAAAGGCGATGCCTGCGGCATTATTGGCGTGATGACCTGTATGTATATCGCCCAAAAGTTAGGTTGGCAAGGTGAGTTACTCGATTATCAGAATTCAGGTGACACTGCCGGACCCAAAGATCGAGTTGTAGGCTACGGGGCTTATCGCTTTACTGAAGCATCAGGGATTGCATTAGAAAGTTAGTGACGGCCTTTGGGCGTCGTTTAGTGTGCTAAGGAAGTCAGTAATTGGGTGGCAGCTTTGTTGCCTGTTTAGCAAAACAAGTAACTTCCCCTCTAAACAGCGGCACCGCCGCACAAACAGAACACATGGTGTTCTCTAAACCGGCAAGCCTTGCTTGTCTCCCAACCATCGGGATCCGCCCGATCTGCCCTGATAATCCTGCTGATTTTCGGGTATATTAGAGGGGTAAGCAAGCTTTAAGCTTTGCTCTCCCCCTTGATGATTCGACGATGACTCGACAGCAATCGATGTTGATTGATTTTTTTTCTGGAGCAACGCCGTGAGTTTTATTGAACGAAAAAAGGCAGGCGTCCATAAGCAGCACAGCGGTCTGGTAGGCCGTCATAGCGAAATTGCAGCCGTCAAATACGCCCTTAAACAAATGGAAAGCCGCATGAAAGGCCTTAAAGTAAAAGACTATCCTAACGTTTTTTACTTTTACGGGCAAACCGGCTCGGGCAAATCGACTATTTTGCAAACTGTTTATGCTGACTGCGAAAAAGGTGAATTGGGTTATCAGCCGCTCTCTGTCTGGCTCGATTGCCGCTATTTACCCCGCTCAACTCAAACTTCTCGTGAAATGTTAATTGTTGAACTTGCTCGTGCCATGACCGCCCTAAGTGAAGAGCTGGTACCGTACTTCCGTCCAGTACTCAGTTTTTGGGATAAATACTGCAAAGGTGAGCCTCTGCCGCCTAGCCCCTTTGCTCAACCAGCCGCTGCAGCAGCACCTACCAGTATGCCGGGCCAGCCTGGTTCAGTCATGCCATCAGCCCCTATGCCTCGTTCCAATAATGTCCGCAATGCCTATGGCACAATGGCCAATTTGCCTACCAGCAAAACCGGCAATGTTCAGCAGATTGCCAAATCGGTTAATCAAAATATTCAGGCCATGCAGGCTGCTCAACGTGGCCCATCGCCACAAGCAGGGCCATCAGCCTCAATGGGACAGCGCGATATTTTACAAGACCTGCTGCATTTATTTGTCAGCAGCGTTGATAAACTATCCGCTTCTGTACCGGTGGTGTTTTTTATTGATCACTATGAGTTAATTGCCGAACACGATGGCTGGTTTAGACAGGAATTTCTTAAATCTTTTCAGCGTGAATTATTAGTGGTGATGGCCGGTGAAAGCAATCTGCATGCGGTTTATCATCATGATCTGGGCAATGTAGCCTGCTGTATTCGCGCCCGTCCCTTTAACCGCTATGAAATTGAGCTGTTTTTGGGCAGCTATCATCGCCAGCTGGACTCTAAAGTTTTGGCTGCCGCTCAGGATCTCACCGGCGGCCTGCCAGTTAGCACTTGTTTTGTTGCTTCAGCGCTGCAAAACATGGCCAGCCGCGCCACACCTGATAAACTGATGAAATTTTTGGCTTACCCCAAAGAAGACTATGGCGACAAACTGGATCGCTATATTGCCTTTATCAGCTTAGATGAGTTTTCAAATTCAGATAAAAACCTGCTGGCTGTACTGGGCATTATGCGCAGCTTTGATGCCCAGCTTTTCTCTCATCTGGCAGAAGTTGTCAATGTTCGCCGGACTTTAGAGCATCTCTCTCAGCGTTATCCTTTTATCAGCGCCAACGGTCAGTTGTCTGACTTTGTGGCGCGAGTGCTGCGCAGCTATTTTAAACAAGAAAACGAAGCTGAATACGAAGCTTTAAATCAAGACGCGTATGTTTATTACGCTGAGCAGGCCAAAGCCAATCCCAACGATATTGCTCTACTGGCTGAATCCATGTTCTACTACTTCCACGTGGACCAGCGGGCGGCTTATAAACATTTCACCCAGCTGATCAGCCACTACATGAATAAGAATCTGGATCTCTGCGATGAGCTCTGCCTTGCCGCACTTGACGCCACGATTCCCAATGCATGGAAAGATAAAATTATTCGAATTGCAGACGCTCTTGGAGCCCTGCGTAAACGTGATCCCAAAGGGACGCAACTGGTACAAGCAGCCATCAGCGCACAAGAAACCAACGCCCAGGACAAGGATCACTATCTAAGATTTCTTGAGGCTATGTCATGAAAAAACTTGCAATTACTGTCCTGACTACTTTTACCCTTCTGAGCTTAGCTGGGCCTGGCTTTGCCAGCACCAAAGCTGATGATTTTTTCCAGATGGGTAACATCTTCGCAACAAATAAATCTTTCGACCAGGCCATTGATGCCTATATGTCAGCTGCTGCTTCAGATCCAGCTAACTATGGCGTTAAAGCAAATATTTCTGTCGCGATTATTTATGGCCAGAAAAAAGAATTTGATAAAGCAGCTGCATTGCTTGAAGGCATTTTAAAAGACGAGAGCGACTACAAAGAACTCTATATTGTCTACAAAGTGCTAGGTAAAATCCGCGAAGAGCAAAAGCGTCCCGCTGATGCTGTGACTGCTTATGAGACTTATTTGCGTTTGGTTCCAGCAAATAAGATTAAAGATAAAGATCGCGCAACAATTGAACAAAAAATCGCTGAACTGCGAGGCTAAACATGGCAAGCTACCGCTATCGCTACTTACGCACCATGTACGACAAAATTGTTGGGGTTGCGGTCCAAAAACCTGACGGTGAACTCATCATGCAAGTGGGCACCCAGCTGATTGAATTTGATCAGGGTGCGCCTAAACTTGAAATGCTCAATCTCTATGTCGAAAAAATCGCT
>CAJYHH010000967.1 GCA_913773825.1 Candidatus Sericytochromatia bacterium
GCCTTGTTGAGTCTGACCGCCTGGATTGAAACACCAGTCTGGTGGTTAAATCTAGCCAGTCATTTTGTTCCCCAATATTTGACCCTGCAGTTTTTATTGCTTGTCGCTTTTCTGCTGCTGCGAGGGCCAGGCTGGATCTCAAGCGTATTGGTACTGATCATGACCAGTTTACCCAATTTCTATTTAGAGAAGTCCTACAGTTATTCTGTAAAAGGTATGACTTCTGATTTAGAGTTAAAACTGCTGCATCTCAATGTTTATGCCCCCAATCGTCGTTATCAGGACATCGCTAATTTAATTCGTGAGCGAGATCCCGATGTTGTAGATCTGGTTGAATATACCGAAGAAAGTCGGCGTGGTCTTGAGGCTACGGGTGTGTTTAAAAAATATCCCTATCGTTTTACGGGTAAAGCCCATCTAGGTCTTTATAGCCGTTATCCTTTAAGCGAGACCCGTTTAGTTTATGTGGCGCCTCAACAAGTGGCCAATAATGCCCAGCTACATACCCGAGTTAAAGTTGAAAATGAGTATCTAACAGAATCTCTGACGCTGATTGTGGCACATCCTCAACTACCTGTAGGTGTTCATGCTGATCGGCAGCAAAAACATTTTCAAAGATGGAGCCAAGAGCGATTTAGTTATGGTAAAAATTTGATTATTGTTGGGGATTTAAACACCACTCCCTGGTCACCCCGTTTTCGCAAACTACTCAGTGACGTGAGTTTAACTGACAGTATGCAAGGTTATGGCGTGCAGTCAACCTGGCCGGTCTGGTCATCCTTCAGAATCCCAATTGATCATGTTTTACACAGTAGCCGCCTAAACTGTAAAGAGCGATTAGTTGGACCAGATGTAGGTTCTGATCATTTACCGGTTTTTGTAAGGCTGGCTTTTCCGATGTCGGGCTAAGCCTGCTTAAGTCTATTGATTAGCGCTCAGCTAATTGAGTCTTTGTGCGCTTTGAGGCAAATTTCAGACTCTGCTGCCAAAAGTGCTTTAAATCTGCTTCATAGCGTTTGGGCTGGCCGTTCCAGATGCCTGAGTGATCGCCATAGGGGTATTGGCCATAAACATGGGGGTAGCCAGAAGGCAGATGCTCAAAGACTTTACGCGCCATCCAGACCGGGACTAAAAAGTCTTTTTCTGAAATGGTGACCCAGGCTGGATAGGTCAGTTGTTTGAGTCTGACAGTGGGGGCACAGCTGGTGTAGTCCTCGCCAGCTCGTAAGCCAGTCAGCCAGACAACTAAATCGGTGTGGATGCTTGGTGCGTGGAGTTTGTCAGCATAAACGCCGAGAATATCACGTAAATTTGACTGGGGATTTTCAAGTACAACTGCTTTAAGCTGGTTTTGAAACTCAGCTAATTGGGGTGATGCATTGGCAATGGTCATTGCGCCCATTGAGCTGCCGTAGAGCAAAATCGGTCGATTGGGGTCGGTTTGCTTTAAGGTTTTAAGCAGGCTAATCACATCGTCAGCTTCACGGCAGCCAAAGCCAGCGCCACTGCCGTCATCATCAGAATAGCCGTGATTACTCAGCTCTAACATCACCAGTTCAAAGCCCATTCGTTTGGCCACTGGATAAAACTTAAGGCCTGTAATATGGCTTGAGGCGATACCATGTACATACAGCATAATTGGGCTTTGAGGATCTTTATGCTGATGATTAAAACGCAGATAACGCAGCTTTTGGCCCCGTGAATTCTGAGTAAAAAGCTCCTGGCGCGGCAGACGGCGGGCTTGCCAGCAGGAGAGCTCTAAAGGGGCATAGTGATTTTTAGACTCTGGGCGCAAATCGCCATAGACCATGCGGTGATGCCATTTGATACACTCGCTGCGGGTCACACTTTGCCAGTCAGCAGGGGTTTCTTCAAAATAGCTGACGGCCTGGACGTGATAAGCCAAAAGCCAGCCATAGGCAAGTATCAGCAGACCTAAGATACTTAGGGCCACAACAGGCCAGCGGCGTGATGAAGAGGGAGCGGTTTTTGGCATATCTATCCAGAGTAGCTTAAATCTGCTCTGAAATTCAAAGCCTGTTGCAGGGCTGCTTTTAATTTAGCCTGCAACTCGTTACACTCTCTTACAGCAATGGATAGGGGGGAACCAGTAGATGTCTAAATTAGATGCCCAGATTCAAGCTTATTTACAAGCGCTCAGTAATAGTGATTTAGAGGCCGTTAAAAGCTTAGTAGCTGAAGGCTTAGCGATTAATCAGCGTGTTCAGCAGGGGCAGGACTTGCTTGCAACAGCAATGGGGCAACATCGCTGGCAGATTGCTGAATATCTACTGACTCAGGGAGCCAATCCCAAGACCATGATTTCTGGCTATTATTCAGCTTTGGGCTGGGCTTGTCTGTATAATCAGCCTGAGCTTGTTAAACAACTCATGCAATCAGGCGCATCGATTTACGAGTTTGATAAACAATCACTTACTGCTTTACACTGGGCAGTCCAGGCCCGTAACGAAGAGCTTGTCAAACTGTTTTTAGAGGCTGGGGCAGACCCCAATGCTCGTCGTAAAGAAAGTGCTCCGCCGATTTTTTCTGCTTTACAACTCGGCTCAATTCCGATTCTTAAACAGCTGATGGCAGCAGGGGCCAGCCTTGAACATCGTGATAGTAATCAGAGATCTGTGCTGCATATGGCGGTGTATAGCCAGAGCCTTGAGCTCTTTCAGTTTTTGCTGCGACATTTTAAGTTGGTTAATGCCCAGAATCAGTTTGGTCAAACCGCTTTGCATCTTTGCGCTTATTTTGATCTGCCTGCGATTATCAGCTGTTTATTACAAGCAGGAGCCAATCCGAATCTTCGTGATCAGGCTGGTCTGACACCCCTTATGCAGGCTGCAAGTGCTGGCCAGCTTAAAAATTTTGAGATTTTACTTAAAGCCGGAACTCAGTTTGATGAAGCTGATCAGCAACAGGCCTTTAAAATGGCGATTCAGGGCCGCCATGAATTGATGGCTCAGCGCTTATTAGGCTACTTTGATTTGTCAGGGCCGATTCATAAAGATCATCCTTTTTTGTCTGCCATTGAAACCAAGCAGTGGAAGCTGGTTCAAGGCATGCTGCAGCACGGTGTTGATGCTGATGCTACTGTTAATCAGACTGGAAACACCCCAAGTCTGTCTTTGCTGCAGTGGAGCCAACAGCAGTATCTACCAGAACTGACTCGTCTTTTGCTGGAAGCGGGAGCAAAAAAAGGGCGTGAACAAGCGATACCCTGGCTAGATAATTTGATGCTGCTGCGCAAAAATAGTCAGATACTACTGCCGAAGAATCTTTTACAGGCTTTATCAGAAGTCAGGCAGCAGCCCATTGATCCTAAACTCTTGCTGATGCTGCAAAAAAATATTGAACCGCTTGGCTTTGTCTTAAGCAATGAGCTGGCAGAGCGGGTTTTAAACATGAGTTTGACGGAGCTAGATGAGTTTTATCAGCTGCTGATTCCAGCTTTACGAGGTTTAGTTGGGGCAGATAAAGCTTTTTCGCCGATGTATCCGAACTTTCCGCAGCAAGTTAAAAATCTGTCAGATGTGGAGTTAAAGCTCAACGCTCTGCTGCATTATTGGGGGGACTGGATTGGCCAGCGAATTTTGCCTCACTACGATAAATTGCCCCGTCCAGCACTTGATGAGCAGACTGAAAAAACCAAGCTTAAATCAATTGGCCTAGCTGGCCCTGATGACGTTCAGCAGTTGTTTAGCCGTCTGCTGCAAGCTAAAAGTTCACTGCGTCCTGAAGACAAACAGGATTTAGTCTGGCTGGTGTTTAGTCGGGCTGAGCAGATTATCAACTGGCTACCTGAACAAGTCCCATATCGTGAGAATTCAGCTTTATTGGCTGCAACGCTGTTACGCCATACAGCCCTTTATCAACAGGCAGCTGAATATGTCAAAACCGGTGTGGATGTGCTTAGAACCGCCACCGCTCTAGCTGATGGGGATATTAGTCTAGCTGAAAATACGCGTTTTCCATCCTATAGCAAAGCCATTCGGCGCTGGCTTTTAGAGCGCTTTGAAGCCGTAAATAATTTAGATGAAGACCTTTGGCGCCATCCCGAAAAATTTAAACGTTTAGCTGAACGTTTACATCCAGGTGAGTATCGCAAACGTTACCCGCAGACCTTTGAAGCTTTTAAACGCCTGCGTTCTGGCCAGGCTGCAGAGAGCTATTCACGCGTGGTTGAAACCCATCTGGCCAAAGGGCAGGTTAGCGACATTCTGCCCTTACTTAACAGCCGACCAGGGGATTTTGCTCGCCGTCTGGATCACTTGCTGCGCTTAAGCCGGCCTGAAGGGGCTGAAGCTGTGGTGCAAGCTTTTGCCAAAGTGGTTAATAAACTGCCCAGTGCTTTGGCTCTACAGCTGCGCCATCATTTTGAACATCGGCTGCAAATGACTGAGCTGCGCGTGTTTTTTCCCAAAGGGGATTTAGCTAAACTGCAGGCGATTGATAATTTTTTGCCGCCTTTGGGCGAGTCAGTCTGCCGGAGTGTCAGTGAACTCTGCCGTCAGGCTTTGTTAAACAACTATGCTACACGTAAACCGCTTGGCAGCTGTTGGCTAGACGAACGGCTTAAAGCTTATACCGTTCCGTTTGCGATGCGTTCAGCCTCTAAAGCTCTTCACACAATTTCACGCGGTAGCCGGATTCCCTTTGGTGAAAGTGTGGAGAGTGCAACTGAAACGATGCGCTTTTTTATCTGGTGGAAAGATGGTAAAAGCCGCACAGATATTGATTTAAGTGCTTTGGTTTTAGATCAAGACTTTGAGTATCAGACCACTCTGGCTTATTACAATCTCAAAGAGCTAGGTGGTACCCATAGCGGGGATATTACCTCTGCGCCTAACGGCGCTTCTGAGTTTATTGATATTGAGCTCTCACCCTTTTTAGCCCGTGGTTCGCGCTATGTGATGATGGTGATTAATTCCTTTACGACTCAGCCCTATTGTGATTTGCCTGAATGTTTTGCGGGCTTTATGCAGCGCCAAAAGCCCAATAGCGGTGAAATCTACGAGCCTAGAACCTTAGCCAATAAATTTGATTTGACTGCCAATACCACCATTGCAATTCCGCTGATTCTGGATTTAAAAAACCGCGAAGTGATCTGGACCGATTTATCTTTAAGCCGTAATCCTTCCACGGTTAATAATGTTCATGGAAACCGCTCAAGTTTATCCTTGCTCTGTGAAGCGATGGTCTCACTCAGCAAACCCAGCCTCTATGACCTGTTTGCCCTGCATATCCAAGCCCGTGGTCAAGAGGTCAGCCAGCCTGATTCAGCTGAACATGTGTTTAGCTCTGAGCCATGTGAGGCTTCAGAACGAATGATTTCAGCCTTTGATATCCCCAAGATTCTGGCTGAGTATTTGTAGCTTGCGAGACAGGATTTGGGCCTGTCTATGAAGTCGGATTGACGTGGTCAGCTGACAGGGGTACAATCGCAATCAAAGGGCTATTTCGCTGCTTCCTTCTACAACCTTTCACGTTTCTAGTGGCGATGCTCTCCCTTTTACTGACTCAAGCGAGTTAAACCGGAAGCTCGATTTAGAAGTTGTTTGACCTCTAAATCGAGCTTCTGTTTATTTGGATGGCTTCATTTAAAGCGTTTAAAGTCCGCCGGGGCCTCTGACGCGGGAAATTAAGGGGTCGTTGCCGAGTTCAAAATGCCAGAGGGTTTCTCCTTCGCGGTCAATTTCGAGCAGGCTGCGATAGGCGTTATAGGCAATGAGGGTGTTGCCATTGGTCATGCGGGTACAGTAATTGGGGCGCACCAGCTGGTATTTTTTGTTGGCTGAAAACTCCCATAAAATCCTGCGCTTTGGCGAGACTTCTAAAATGCGGTGATTGCCGGTGTCAGCAATGAGCATCGCGCCAGAGGGTAGGGGAGTGGCGTATTCTGGGCTCGCGAGCTGGTTATCGTCGCTGCCTAAGCGGCTAGATGTGCCGTATTGCCAGATTAGTTCACCGGTGCGGTTAATTTCTTTGACCACATGTAAGGTCCAATCGACGTAGAGAATTGTCCCTTTGCCGAGTTCACGGGCAAAGACCGGATAGGCCAGTTCACGGGCTTTGCTAAACTCCCAGACTAATTGGCCAGTGGGCGAAAATTCGACCAGGCGTTTATGGCCCTGGTCAGCGACTAAGGTATTGCCGTTAAACATCCGCCAGGCGCTGCGGGGGCGCATTAAAAGCGGGTCGTCTTTGTCGCCAATCAGCTGCAGCAATTCACCATCAGCTAAGGCAATTTCTAAAATCCGGTTGTGGTTGGTGTCGGCAATCAGCACACTTTCTTCGGTTAAGCAGACCTGTGTGGGGCGCTGGAGTTTGTATTCGCTGCCTGCGCCATAGTGCCAGACCGGAGCACCATCGCGATCTACTCGCACCACCTGTTGATTGGTGCGGTCAATAATCATCAGCGCTGCTTCGCTTAAGCGCTGATCGTCATAACGTTTGACCTGGGCCTGGGCGGCTCTGGCTTTATCCCGTT
>CAJYHH010000968.1 GCA_913773825.1 Candidatus Sericytochromatia bacterium
TTTTTATTGCCGCCAGTAGAAAATACAGGACAGAAAATAGCGGCACAAATAAAAATTCCCGGCTAAACAGCCGGGACGCCGAGACAGAAGTTAGGGACATAAACAATTATCTTAGGACCAAACCAAAGCAGTCATCGCTGTTGAGTTGTTATATTTCTTTACTCAACTTAATATTTTGTAATATTTATTCACCCCGTTTGTCAAGCGCTAAATTTTATTGTTTTATTTTTTAAACTAAAACCCAGTCTCTTAAAGACTGGGTTTATGGGTATAAAAGCGCTAACAAGAGCCTAAAGGGATAACGACTTTAGACTCGGCTCTGAAAATCTTTCATAAAGCTGACAAGCGCATCAACTCCAGCTTCAGGGAAAGCATTATAAATCGAAGCGCGAATGCCGCCGACTGAACGATGGCCTTTGAGACCATCCAGACCTAAAGCTTGGGCTTCTTTGACAAAGCGGCTTTCAAGTTCTTCGTTGGCGAGTCTAAAGGTCACGTTCATCAGTGAGCGTGAGTCTGCTGCAGCATGGCCAGAGTAAAAACCTGAACTGGCGTCAATGACATCATAGAGTTTAGCGGCTTTTGCGCGATTGCGCTGATACATCGACTCTAATCCACCCTGTTCAAGCAACCAGCGCGCAACTAAGCCGACACAATAAATCGTAAACACCGGGGGGGTGTTATAGAGCGAATCTGATTCAGTAAAGGTGCGATAATCCAGCATGGTATGCAGACCTGATTTAGCGCGGCTGAGCTGATCATCGCGTAACAATACAAGCGTTGCACCAGCTGGGCCAATATTTTTTTGGGTACCAGCATAAATCATGGCGTATTTTTCAATCTCAAGCGGCCGGCTGAGAATATCTGAAGACGCATCACAAAACAACGGGACATCGCCAAAGTCGGGATCAGACTGGAAGGCAATTCCTTCAATTGTTTCATTGCTGGTGATATGAACGTAGTCAACGGCAGAATGTAGCGCCAGCTCAGCTTGAGCAGGCATACGCACATATTTGTCTGATTTACCGCTCCAGAGCACATCAACCTGGCCTTCGCGTTTGGCTTCTGACATGGCTTTTGAAGCCCAGCTGCCAGATTGTACATAAGCTGCGTTTTGGTGCAAAAAATTCAGAGCCAGCATTGAAAACTGTAGGGAAGCACCACCTTGCAAAAATAGAATATGATAATTGTCTGGAAGCTTAAGTAATTGTTTTAAGCTCTGTTTGGCATCTGCCAGAATGGCTTCAAAGGTTTTGCTGCGATGGCTAATTTCTAACACAGACATTCCCACACCGGGTAAGGCCATCAGGTCGCGCTGGGCTTGAGCCAGCACGGGTTCGGGCAAAACAGCAGGGCCTGCCGAAAAATTAAAAATACGTTCTGTCATGATTGTTGCTTCCTTGCAGATTGACTCTGGCCACGGGCTGGCAAGGCGTCTGGCTATAGGGTACAGGCCTGTTTCTGCTTTGTGAAGCCGAATCCTGTTGAAATCTAAACACACGTCCAAAAAATTAAAGGGTATAAACGCTTTTAGAGATGTCAAATGATCATTCATTTTTGTCTGAAGCCCTTATCGATGCTGTCACGTCTCAGTGGGGAGAAACCGGTCGCGTCTGGCTTACACAATTACCCCAGCAAATTCAGCACTTAGCTCAACAGTTGGGTTTATCAGAGCTCCAGTTAGACCCTCGTAGCCGCTTACACTGGCTGGGTCACGCACTGATGAAAGGGAAAGCCATAACGCTTAAGCTCGGCGTGCCGGATCCTGATTGGCGACAAGAATATCACGCCCTGCTGCGCTTTCAAGACTTGCCTCAGACAGTCAGACTCTTAACGGGTGAACCGACTGCTGGCTGGTACATCATGGAGCATATTATTCCAGGCACGCCTTTAAGCGAGCTGTCAGATGATCTCTGGGCTCTTCAGCTCTGGCGCAAAAATCTGACTTTTTTACCAGCACAAACCCATGACCAGGATTTTTTTGTAAGTCTCGAAGCCTGGACAGCAGAACTCTACGAGCCGGTTTCAGACTGCTTAGCAACAGAAGTTGATCAGGTAAGAAACATATGTTCTGAGCTTTTAAAGACTGAAGAGAGAAACTATTTATTACATGGTGATTTGCACCATCACAACCTGCTTTATTCTCAGCAACACGGCTGGAAACTGATTGATCCAAAAGGTGTTGTGGACAGTCCAGAGTTTGAGTTCGGCGCCATGTTGCGTAATCCGTATCCACGCTGGAATCAGGCTGCTGATTTAGATTTGCAATTATTAAAGCGATTTGAAATGATTAAGCAGCATTGTGAATTTGATTTCGACCGCGTCAAAAAATGGGCTTATGTTCAGGCTGTACTTGCCGCATGCTGGAGTAAAACGCAACCCCCTGCAGCACAACTCTGGCTAAGGCTTGCTAAGGTGCTGGCAACTCTTAACGTGGATTCAGAGTAATATTAACGGGCCTGAGCTCTCCAGCCACGCCTGGTGTGGTAGTTGTTTGGGTTTGACTCGGCCGATACCCTTCTTTAAGGGTCTCTAAAGAGTAGTCATAACCTTCTGGCACATTTTCAATTCTGAATCTGCCATTAGCGCTATAGGTGCTGGCTGTAAAAGTCACATTAGGGGCCAGGGATTTAACCTGAATCAATACCCGTGACAAAAGAGTTCCGTCTTTGGCCTTAATTAATCCGACAATGCTCGCACGAGGCATGACAGGTGTTGGGCTAGCTGTGGGGCGTGGTGACTGAACAGCGCTGGCTATTGGTGAAGGACTTGGCGTTGTCATGGGAGTAGGAGTAGGAGTAGGAGTAGGGGGTGTCACCGTAATGGGAAGCGGTGTAGGTGCTGAACTGGGTGCTGAACTGGGTATGGCAGAAGGTGTTGCCGTCGGTGCTGCAGTCTGTATCGAGGTTGGTTGGACACTGGGTGTTGGGCTGGAAGATGCTGAAGGTTGGATGTTTGGAACGGGAGACATGCAGCCAGTTAGCATCAGCAAAAATAGATAGCGAGGGTGGGAAATAGCGGGCATGAAAGATGCAAGGCCTTTCTGTTTTCATCATCCTGACATCAGTTCATAAATATGGTCAAGCCCCGGTGGGTGAATCAGGCAATGTTTATAAACGATGGGTCTGCTGGGATGAGTGCTTACTTGAGAAGTGAGGCATAGGTATATAATATGGCAATTGTTAGCCAGAAAGGATTTTACATGCTGCTGACTATCGAAGCAAAGCTCTCACCAGGTGCAGATTTGGGATATCTGCTCCATAAACATCCTGACCGGGCTTATTGTGCTGAGCTGCCCTTAGGCAAGCTGCATGTTTTTTATCCTGTGGTCGAACCGGATCGGGCTCAAGCTGCCATCTGGCTTGAAATTGATCCGATTGGACTGGTGCGACGCAAACAGGATGAAGGCCCCAGTGTGACTCAATATGTCAATGATAGGCCCTATGCGGCTTCTTCTTTGTTGAGTGTCGCCATTTCACGCTGTTTAGGCTCTGCGCTCAAAGGCCGAAGTCCAGAACGACCTGAGTTAGCCAAAACCCCACTGGAGCTTAAAGCGAGCCTGACCGTGGTGCAAAGCCGCGGCGGCCCAGAGTTATTTGAACGCTTATTTAGCCCACTTGGTTATAAGGTTAAAGCAGAGTGTCTGCCGCTTGATCCACGTTTTCCTGACTGGGGCGACAGCAGTTATTATCAGCTAGAGCTCACTGGCCAACAGCGTTTATCTGATCTGCTCGGTCATCTTTATGTGTTATTGCCAGTTTTAGATCGCTATAAGCATTATTTTATTGGACCTGATGAAGTTGAAAAACTCTTGATGAGTGCCCAGGGCTGGCTTGAACAACACCCTGAGCAGGCGTTCATTGCCCGGCGTTATTTACTGGAGCGCCCCGATCTGACGCGCATGGCATTAGAACGACTTTTGCCAGTCAGTGATGAATCTGACGATGGGTCACATGCTGATGCTGTTGAAGAAGCCCTCGAAGCGCCAATTAGTCTTAATGAACAGCGGATTCGGGCTGTGCTGGAACAGCTTGAACTCAATCAGGTGCGTTCACTGGTGGATTTAGGCTGTGGTGAAGGTAAAGTTTTAAAACGTCTTTTAAGCGAAACCCAGATTAGTCGACTGATTGGGGTGGATGTCTCGATCAAAGAATTAACCAAGGCTGAAAAACGCCTGCGGCCAGACTGGCTCTCAGAACGCCAAAAACAGCGATTAGAATTACTTCAGGGTTCTGTGCTTTACCGTGATAAGCGCTATGCGGATGTTGATGTGGTGTTATTAATTGAAGTGATAGAACATCTTGAACCCTTTCAGATTGAGCGCCTGACACGCACTTTGTTCGGTGAGCAAAAGCCGCCGCTGGTGATTCTAACCACGCCGAATCGTGAATATAATCAGCTCTTTGGCATGCCAACACATGCTTTGCGCCATCGCGATCATCGCTTTGAATGGAATCGTCAGGAATTTCATCGCTGGGCCAGTCAGGCTGCTAAACAGTATGGCTATCTTTTTGAATCAAAACCCATTGGCGAGCTCAACCCAGAGCTGGGGCCTCCTACGCAGATGGGCATCTTCAGCCGCCAGGAGGCAGAAGCATGACGATTATTGAAATTCCCGAGTTTTCACTGGTGATGTTAGTGGGAATATCAGGTTCTGGTAAGTCTAGCTTTGCCCGTCAGCATTTTTTACCCACAGAAGTGGTGTCATCTGATGTTTGTCGGGCTTTAGTCGCAGATGACGAAAACGACCAGAGCATCAGTGATGATGCATTTGGGCTTTTGCGAGAAATTGCTTCACGTCGCCTTAAAAACCGCCGTTTGACCGTCTTAGATGCCACTCATGTTCAGCCAGGAGCACGCCCGCCCGTGCTTGCGCTGGCTCGCGAGTTTGACACTTTGACGGTAGCGATTGTGTTTAATTTACCACTTGAAGTCTGTCAGGCGCGTAATGCAGAGCGTGAAGACCGCCAGTTTGGCTCACATGTTTTGCCTAATCAGCAGCGGATGCTGCGTCAGACGATTAAACGCCTGCGGCGTGAAGGTTTCCGCCAGGTTTATGTTTTAGACAGCCCTGAAGCCGTGGCTGAAGTTGAACTTAAACGTGTGCCTTTATGGTGTGATAAACGCCAGGATTTAGGGCCTTTTGATATTATCGGCGATGTTCATGGCTGTTGTGATGAGCTTGAAGCTTTGTTGGGTAAACTCGGTTATACCCGAGTGGAGCACTTACTGTATAAGCCCCCTACTGGCCGACGTGCCCTGTTTTTAGGCGATTTAGTGGATCGTGGCCCCCGAAACCTGGATGCTTTGTTTTTAGCTCGGAATATGGTCGCAAAAGGTTATGCGCTGTGTATTCCCGGTAATCACGAAGAAAAGTTGATGCGCGTGCTGCAGGGCAAAAAAGTCACGCTTAAACACGGGATAGAAAAAACCGTTGCTGAACTTGAAGCGATTCCTGAAACAGATCGTGCTCAAGTCATTGCTGAAGCAAAAGCGTTTATTGACTCGCTGGTGTCTCATCTGGTGCTGGATCAGGGTAAGCTGGTTGTGGCCCATGCAGGGATGAAGCAAAACTATCAGGGACGGTCATCTGGACGTGTGCGCAGCTATGCGCTTTATGGCGATACTACAGGCGAAATAGATTCGTTTGGCCTACCTGTGCGGCTTGACTGGGCGGCAGAATACCGTGGTTCCGCAACCGTTGTCTATGGACATGTGCCGGTTCCCGAGGCTGAATGGGTTAATAACACCATTGATATTGACCAGGGCTGCGTCTTTGGTGGGCAGTTAACGGCTTTGCGTTACCCTGAACGAGAGCTTGTTTCAGTGCCTGCGGCTCAGGTCTATTATCAGCCGATCAAGCCGATGTTGAGCCAGGCTGACAGCCGTAGCCTGCAGCAACAGCTGGATGATGTTTTAGACTGGAGTGAAGTTGCGGGTAAACAGCTGATTGCCACTCGTTTACAGCGTCTGATTACCATTCAGGCTGAACAAAGTGCTGCAGCATTAGAGGTTTTAAGTCGTTTTGCCGTTGATCCCAAATGGCTGGTTTATTTACCGCCGACAATGTCACCGTGTGAAACCTCTGAACATCCAGACTATCTTGAATACCCAAGTGAAGCCTTTGCTTATTTTAAGCGTCAGGGCTTAAGCCAGGTGGTCTGTCAGCAAAAACACATGGGTTCAAGGGCGATTATGGTGGTCTGTCGTGAACCGCAAATTGCCTGTAGTCGTTTTGGTCTGGCAGAACCCGCTGCTGGTGTGATTTATACCCGTACCGGCCGCCCATTTTTTAAGCGTTCATCTGATCAAGAAGCCATGCTTGATGCTACCCGTGAGGCCTTAGATCAAGCGGGTATATTTAAGCAGCTGAACTCAGACTGGGTCGTTTTAGATTTAGAGATCATGCCCTGGTCAGCCAAAGCGGGTGATTTAGTGGAACGTCAGTATGCAGGGGTCGGGACGGCTGCTCAGGCTTCACTGGCAGCCCTGACTCAGGTTTTGGGCCAGGCCAGCAGCAGAATCCCAGCGTTGTCGGGTCAGTTGCAGCACCAGCAGCAGCGTTTAGAGCTTGTAAGTCAGTATCGGCAGGCTTATGGGCGTTATTGTTGGCCTGTCGCTAAGCTCTCTGATTATAAGCTGGCGCCCTTTCATTTGCTGGCTAGTGAAGGACAAGTTCACAGTGACAAACCCCATGCCTGGCATCTGGAAATCTTAAGCAGATTAGCTGAATCCAATCCTCAGCTGTTTATTGCCACGGCTCATCAATACGTGGATTTGCACGATGAAGCCAGCGTCACAGCCGCCATTCAGTGGTGGTTGGAGCTGACCGCTGAAGGCGGTGAAGGCATGGTGATTAAACCAGCTGATTTTATTGTCAAAGGGCCCAGAGGCTGGGTTCAGCCAGCGCTTAAGTGCCGGGGGCGTGAATATCTGAGAATGATCTACGGCCCGGATTATACCCAGCCAGAGCATTTAATCCGCTTAAAAAAGCGTGGTTTAAGCACCAAACGCTCGTTAGCGATGCGAGAATTTGCGCTGGGTATAGAAGGGCTTGAGCGCTTTGTCAGACGCGAACCCCTGCGTCAACTTCATGCTTGTGTGGCAGGTGTTCTTGCGCTTGAAAGTGAACCTGTTGACCCGCGACTGTAATCAAGGCTTTTAACTTCATCTGTACGCACGTCACCTGCTTAAACAACGCGCTTATTTAGAGTCAAAAGTTTTTCAAAAGGGTGATGGCTAAGAAGACGAGTCATTTTTTGCAGGGCTCAAATGTAAATGCGGTGTGACAATTGAAAGGCTGTTTTTTTGTGTGAAACTTTACTTGATCAGGGTTTGGTACAAAAAATTCCCAATAAAAAATCCCGGTGGAACACAGATTGTCACCGGGACGAGGGCACGCCTGTTGGATCAGTGAAGGGGAAAAGGACAGACACTCAGCTGTAATCTTGGAAAGCCTTGGTATCAGTTGCCTGAGGCCAGATAGCTCAACCCGATAGCAGCGTCTTTGCTTACCATCCTTTTACATTAAGAATTGTAACACATTGGAGAATGATGGCAATAGCCTGGAACAAAATTCGTCAAAACTTTTTTGAGTGATTTTCCCGTCACGGGCTATAATACTTTGAAAGGTTCGGCTGTGTTGGACTGACTTTGAGCGGTTTGTTGGGATAACTTTACCCCTCCTTCTCAGTCTTTATAACCCACAGCCCATTATAGGAGTGGCCCCCGATGCAGCGATTGTTGATGAAGCCAAACACTCGGCTTAGCCTGTTGGCTTTGGCGATTTTGGGCTTTGCAGGAACCCAGACCCCAGCTTTTTCCGTGCCTGATTTTCAGCTTGCCCAAGCAAAAATGGAGCCCTGGCAGACTTATCTGACACGCGGTAATCAACATCGCCAGCAAGGCAATTTTCCTGCCGCTTTGCGAGACTTTGATCGGGCTTTGACCTTAAATCCCAATGCCTGGGAGGTTTATCTGGCGCGTGCTCAAGTTTATGAAAAAATGGGCATGTATCAACGCGTGATCGAAAATTATGATCAGGCAATGGCTCTACATCCCCGTCTCGAACAAGCCTGGCTGCAGCGTTCAGCCTTTTTTGTCCGGCGTGGTCAGGCCACTCAGGCTTTGTATGACCTTGATGAAGGACTACGCTATTTACCGCGCAACGCCAATTTAAGACTCGCTCGCGCCCATTATTATTTAAACCATCGCCTCTATGCCAGAGCCCTTGAAGATGCGGATGTTGCGGTAGCTGTACAACCTAAGCTGCTTGCTGCACGTTTAGTCCAGGCAGATTGTCATCTCGGCCTAAAAGATGCTGATGGCTATGAGCGAGCTTTAACGGGGATTATTGGGATTGCGCCCAATCGCTCTGATATTTTTTATAATCGTGCCCAACTCTACATCCAGACTCAGCGTTTAGGCTTAGCCAAAACGGATTTAGATCAGGTTATCAAACTTAACCCTAAATCAGGGGATGCCTATTTTCAGCGTGGTCAGATACTGATGCAGAGTGGTCAATGTGCTGATGCGCTCAAAGACTTTAAAGCCGCCTGTAAATTAGGTGTGGGTGAAGCCTGTTATAAAAAGCCACCCTGTGCGGTGCCCAAACCCACAACGATTAAAATACGCGTAGATGTTAAAACGGGTATCCCAATTGATCCCAAAACTGGTGAACCCGTGCCTGGTGCAACAGCCGTACCAGGATATGTTCCGCCGCCAGAAGCTTCTGCCGCGCCTTCACTTGCTCCCAGTGCGGCTCCCTCTGCAGCAGCTAGCGCAGCGCCCACACCTGCACCCAGTGCGGCTCCTTCTGCCACCTCTTCAGTCGCTCCCTCTGCAGCACCACCAGGTCCGCAGATAAAACCCTAATCAACCAAAGCCCTCTCATCATCGTAATCAGAGGGCATTTTTGATTAGACAGCATTATATTAAAGCACTATATTAAAGCACTAAAAAGCCCCCTATTTTGGGGGCTTTTAACTGACTGATTTAAAAAAGTAGTTTATTTGTCTTTCTGAGCCAGGGCTTCGAGGGCTGCAGCATTGCCCTTGCCATTTTTAGAAGCGCCATAAGCAACGGTGCCGCCGTAGCCAACGACAGCAGCGCCTGCTGCAATAATCGCGCCCCATTTAGCGACTTTACCAAAACCTTTAAAAGCCTGTCCGGTCATTTCTTTGGCGGGACCAAAGGCCCAGGTACCGGCTTTGCTCATAAAGCTCTGACCAGCAGTCGTTGTCACTTTTGCGCCACCCATACGGGCAAAGGCACCCAGGGTCATGCCTGCGCTGGCAATTTCAAGTGCATTGTCTTTGGCCATGCCAAAAACTTTCAGACCAACATTTTTTGTGACCGAGATGGCGGTATTAGAACCATCTCGCGCGCTGTTCATCTCATCGTCATACAGCAAGCTGGTGGTCTGATTAACAAAAGGAACCAGAGCAACCTGTTTACCATTAAGGGTTGCATTAACGCGGTCACCAGCTTGATAGCCATCAAGACCGCTGAAGTTCATGTCGGTGCCGTAAGCGATATAAGCCTGACCAGACTCCTGATCCATGACCATGATTTCGTCGAGGCCATTGTCCTTGGCAGCTGCCTGAACCTGATCCTGGGTCACGCTTTCTTTGTCGATTTTGACGAAGCGACTGGCGTTAGTGTTGACGCCGTTGATGACCAGATTCATGTTACCCATTGTGCAGTTCCTCCAAGTTATCTTTCAGACATTAGCGGTTCAAAATATTGAGTCAGTGCTTACATTTACCTTATAGGGCCAGAGGGGCAAAAGGCTTCTTAATGCCTCTCTATATTTGGTTTAAACTTTTTAAGTAGGTTTAAACGCTGTCTACAAGAGAGTTTAGGGCTGTTTTTAAGCCCTTAAGTTAACAGTTGCCTTTGTGCTGGTTAAGGATTGTTTAATGCATTTCAGGCTGTTTACATATGTGTGCATAAATGCACACACTGTCAAAAACCATTGTACCATGGGATTTCAGCATGTCATCAAGCCGGGTCAGAATGAAGTCTAAAAAGTTTTATCGCTTATCTCATTATCTGATCTTAACCCTGGGATGGATGGGCTCTCTTGCTTTATTGCCCATATTCTCGAGCGCCCAGGCATTCCAAGCTCGCTTAGTCCCCCATACGGTCTCTCTGTTCAATTCAACGATTCAAATAAGCCCTGATGGTTTAAGCTTTGAAACAGCTGCCCTAGGAAAAGTTCTGATTCAGCCTTGGGCAGCGCTGGGGCAATTAAATCATCATGACAATCGCGGATCATTTAAATGGGGTCTCAATCATCGTCAGGATTGCAGGCACGCCAAGCTTACTCATCACGCCATACAGAACGGCACGCTGGTCATCAAAGGTCAGCTGATAAGTGATATCCAGACAAATTGCCAGTTAAATTTTGAATTGGTCATTCGCTGGTTAGATCAGCATCCTCAACTTCAATTAACCATTCCAGGTGCTCAAGTGACGGGTTTAAAGGTTCAATTAAATCCAAATGCTTATGTGCGCGGGCTTGGGATTCAGCCCAGTCAGCTTGATCTGAGGGGGCAACGCTTTGATTTAATCGCTCAGGAAGGCGGGATTGGGCGAGGCGCTCAGCCCCTCAGTAGTTTGATTCATTTAATTGCGCCAGGATCTGCAGGCCATGCAGGCAGCAGTTATTTTCCGCTTCCTTGGTTTTGGGCCCAATTACCTGAATCTGGTGCTGTAACCGGATTGGGTTTAAACGGCAGTCGTCTGGCCCAGTTTGACTTTACGCGCTCTGGTGAAATTCAGTTGGCTCAACAGGGAAGTGAGCTGTCCTTTTGGTTGCAGTCAGCGGCAAATCCTTCAGAATTAATCCAAAGATTTCATCGTCAATTCGGAAAACAGCCTGCGATGCCAGAATGGGCTGAGCGGGGCGTCATTATGGGCGTCCAGGGTGGCACACAACGAGTCAGAGAAATCTGGCAGCGTTTAAAAGCTGCGGGTGTACCTGTCATTGCGCTCTGGTTACAGGACTGGGTGGGTCGACGTAAAACGGCGATCGGGTCACAGCTGTGGTGGAACTGGGAACTTGACCGCGAGCATTACCCTGATTGGGATGTTTTCAGAGCTGAGCTGGCTGCTGAGGGTGTGCGCTTATTGGGGTATCTTAATCCCTTTTTAGTCGATGTCAGCGACCGGCCCCATCGGCGCAATCTCTATCAGGAAGCGCTGGCTCAAGGTTTTTTGGTTAAAACAGAATCAGGGCAGCCTGCAGCGGTTCAAAACACGGATTTTGCGGCTGGACTTGTTGATTTAACCAATTTAAAAGCCCAGGCTTGGCTGATTCAGGTGATTCAGCAGCAACTTATTAACGAAGCTGGCTTTAGTGGCTGGATGGCTGATTACGCCGAGGCCTTACCTTTAGAGGCTCAACTGGCTGACGGCACATCAGGGTGGGAAACTCACAATCGCTATCCAGCGCTTTGGGCTAAACTCCAGCAACAGGCCCGCACTGACCCCGAGCAATTTTGGTTTCCCCGAGCTGGGCATTTGGGCACCCAGCAATATGCGCCGATGATTTGGTTAGGTGATCAAATGGTAGACTGGAGCCCTGAAGATGGGCTTAGGTCTGCTTTAACAGGTCAACTCAGCGCTGGTTTAAGCGGTCTGGCTCAGATACACAGTGATGCTGGAGGCTATACTTCAGTGGCTCAGCTTGGGATTAAACGTTCGCGAGAATTACTTGCGCGCTGGGTCGAAATGCAGAGCTTTATGACGATGCTGCGCACCCACGAAGGCAATCAGCCAGAAGCCAATGCCCAGGTTTATGATCCAGAAAGTCTTCCACATTTTGCGCGCATGGCAAAAATATATTTACATCTTTATCCCATTCGTCAGCGCTTGCTAAGAGAAGCAAGCCAAACTGGCTTACCGGTCGTGCGCCATCCCTTGTTTCAGTATGGTCAGGATCAGACCATTCAGAGTTTAAGCGATCAATTTTTATTGGGGGATCTGATGTGTGCGCCAGTTTTAGAGCCTGGCCAGACTGTTCGTCGTCTCTATCTGCCAGCAGGTAGCTGGGTCCATCTCTGGAGCGGTCAACGGTATGATTTGCTTAAGGGCAGCTGGATTGAGATCTCTGCCCCTTTAGGTAAGCTGCCAGTATTTTATCCTTATGGCTCAAGGGAAGGAGAAGCCTTGCGGACTTCGCTTTGGCAATCCGGCCTGCTTTAACAGCTAAAACAATTAGCTGACGCGAATCAGGGAATTGAGTTCACCATGCGGGGTTAAAACGGTTTCAGCATTGGGATCTAGCCGCCAGTCATGCCCATTGATGACAAGTTTGTATTGGTAAGCGCCTGGCAACAGTTCAAGATCAATATTCCAGCTGTCACCATAGCGCTGCATCGGCATCGAATAGCTATTCCAGGCGTTAAATTCGCCAGCCAGGCACATACTGCCAAAACCCTGATCCGCTACTTCAAAGCGAATGGCTTTAGATGGAAAACTACTGTGAATAAAGCGCTGAATGTCTTCTGCTACTTCAGGCGTATTATGGCCAAATCCTAGTGAATGACCAATCCCATCATAAAGCACTAATTTTTTGCGCAAAGCCGGAATTTGATCATAAGCATAAAGGCCATGGCGGACTTTGACTGAGGGGTCATCAGAGCCATGTAAAATCAGGGTTGGCAAGCGCAGATGCTGTAAACGAGAGTCTGCAGCCTCAATGGCAGCCCGCAC
>CAJYHH010000969.1 GCA_913773825.1 Candidatus Sericytochromatia bacterium
CTGATGATTTGCAAAAGTCGCTGTTGGAACTCGGGCTTGAGCACGGCCTAAATCTAGAAAAAGGCTGTCAAAAAGGTTATTGTGGCAGCTGTAAGCTGGTGCTTCATGAAGGTGAAGTTTATGGCCAGACTCAGGGCAAAGCTGTGTATCTTTGCACTGCTTATGCCAAGTCGGAGCGGGTGGTTTTAGGGCCATGATGATCGCTGCACTGCAAGTTCTGGCGGGTGTTTTAATCGGCTATCTGGTGCTTTGTATTAGTGAATCAGCTTCCCATCGGCATTTGCTACACGCCCAGCCTAAGTTCCGCAGATTCTGGAAACGCATGAGCGGCTTGGGTGATTATATTCATAATTCCTGGTACTCACATCATGTGGTGCATCACTATCGCACCTTCCGCCAGGACTATGTCACCCAGTTTAAATCTGCTGACGAAGAAGAAACCCTCAAAGCTGATTTAATTCGCCGGGGTAAAAAACAGATTTCACTTAACTCATACGGCCTGCGAGTCGGAAATTTTAAACAGTGGATCAAGTATCTTTATCCTCATCTGCCCCACTATGTCTTGATGTGTTATCTGGGCGGGCTTTGGTTTAGTTTGGGAGCTCTTGTGCCCTTGTTGTTTTACCAATGGCTGGCTCATTTTGCCCATCCCTATCTACATATGAACTATCAGCTTGCACTTAAAAATGCTTCTCCGCTGATGCGGCCATTTTTACGTAGTACTTATTTTCGCTTTTTGGCTCAGCATCATTTTATGCATCATAAATATGTGGAGTGTAATTTTAATCTGATGTTGGGTGGCGATGTTATCTGGCAGTGCCAACGTTTTCCCAGTGCTGAAGACTATGCCGAAATGTTGGCGCTTGGGATGTTTGTGGCGCCCGCTGATTCCCCAGATCCAGAGTTGAATCTGCAGACCGCAAACCATTTATAAAAGGTTCAGACGCCATGAAAATTATGAATCTCCTCGATCAGGTCCTGTCTCCCAGTGACCAGCTGACGCGTTTTAAAAACGAAGCTCGGCGTAAACTCGAAAAAACTAATTATCGTACGGCTAGTCGCCGTTTTTTGTTTATTATTGCAGATTCAGGGGGCGGTCATCGCACCACAGCCAATGCCGTTAAAGCAGGCATTTTAGAGAGTTTGCCTGATGCCTGTGTCTATTTAATGCCCGCTGTAGATATTCTCAATCATCCCCAGCGCTTGTTTTCACGCGGGATTGAAGAAGCTTATAACCAGGCGATTAAAATGGGAACCTACTGGATGGAGCCGTTTTTATTCAACTCGGTCTATATGATGGAAATGCCCGTTGTGCATGACTATATTGCCTTGCGCAATTCTCAGATTATTGCTGAGTTTGACCCTGAAGCAATTGTTGCGTTTGTACCGGCTACCCAGGAAATTACTTACCATGCCTTAGAGTATATCGGCAAAGAACGGCAGATTCCGCTTTATACCGTGATTACGGATATGGTCAGTATGCGCCATAACTGGATTATGCCCGAACAGGCTTTTTCGTTTATTACCACCTCTGAGGCTCAGGACTATTTTCAAAACCTGGGGATTCCAGCAGATAAAATGCAGGTTACAGGCTTGCCTGTTCACCCACGTTTTTACCAGCAGGCAGATGACGTTTTGAGCCTCAAGCAAAAATACAATTTAGATCCAGAGCGCTTTACGCTGATGATGCTAATGGGGGCAAACGGTTCTCAGAGTTTGTATCATTATTGTCGTTTAATTGAGCGTTTAAATCTGCCAATTCAGATTATTGCCTGCTGCGGTAAAAGTGCCGGTCTTAAAGCCCAGCTTGAGATGTTTGCTAAAACAGCTAAAACCCCGATTCAGGTTTTGGGTTTTACCCGTGAAATTGCTGAACTGATGCAGGTCTCTGACCTTTTATTAACAAAACCGGGTTCTGTTTCAATTGCTGAAAGCATTACTCAGAATCTGCCGCTGTTAATTGATGCATCGAGCTATATCATGTGGCAGGAGCGCGGCAACGATGAATATATCGAAAAGCATAAAATCGGCAAAGCTTTTCGCTCACGCCAAGGATTAGAAGCGATTTTGAGTTTATTAGTCACTCAGCCAAAACACTACGCTGAGCTTAAGCAAAACATTCAGAACTTTCCTAAGCAAAACTCAACGGCTATTATTGCGGAGCATCTGGTAAATGCCGGTGAGTCAGAACACCGGTGACCAAACACAAAGCCCTTATTCGCTATCGTGTAGATTGGCTTTCAGTCAGCATCGTGCTGTTTGTGTTTGGGCTCAGTCTGTTGCCTGTTTATCTGCACTTAAATAACTTAAGTCTACTCGTGATAACCGGGCTACTGCTGTTTTTTAAGCCGATTACCTCTCTGATTCAGCACAATCATGTTCACTACGCGATTTTTAATTCTCGCTGGTTAAATACAGCTTTTGATTTGCTGCTGGCAGTTACAACTGGGCATCTTTGTTCAGAATGGACGCTTCATCATAATATTGGCCATCATGGCAATGTGATTAACTCGCAGGCCGATACGTCTTCTGTTAAACATCCCGATCAACAAAGGTATATGAGCAAACTTGAATATATCTGGACGGGCAGTTTAAAAATCTATCCAGACTGCTTAAACATGGCTTGGCGCTTTTACCAACAGGGCAAACCTCGCTATTTAACCACTTTAATCGTTGAGAGCTTGTTCTGGTTGGCTTTTCATCTGTATTTATTAAGCGTCAATTTTATGATGGCCCTGTTATTTTTTGTGCTGGCCAATCTGATTAATCGGGCCCTGGTCTGGTTAGGCGCATATTGGCAGCACCTCGATGTACCAGCCCAAAATATCTATGATTCGAGTAATATGTACGCTGGGCCTATTTTTAATTTGATTAGCCTGAATATCGGTTACCATGTGGCGCATCATGAGCAGCCGACGCTTCATTGGTCTAAGCTAAAAGCGCGAACTGAGTTGATTTTAGCTAAAATCCCTGCCCACCATATTCTTCAAAAACTCCCTTAGCTTGCTGCAACAGAAAGGCTTTTTAATGAACCTCAAGCGCTTGTTTTGCTTCAGTATCCTGACTCTGATTGTTCAAACTGAAATAGCAGCTTTGGCAAAAGAACAAACGCCCAATCTAGATAAGCGACCGCAGTTTCCGGTTCAGCAAGCCCCTTTTAAGCCTATTTCTGAGCGCTCAGAGCGCGTCTGGAATCAGCATTTGCAAATGACTCAAGCGCAACAACTTCAGCCAGGCTGCAAACCTTTTCGTCTATCAGCTCAAGGCCGACGTCAGGGCAGTATTTTACTCTTTCATGGTTTTACAGCTTGCCCCCAACAATTCTGGGGCTTAGCACCACAGCTTGCAGCAGCTGGTTATGATGTCTTTGCGCCTTTAAGTCCAGGCCACGGCCGAGCTGCGATTCAGACTGATAAGGGAATCGCGGATCAAATGCAGAAGATGCCCTTAGATGACGGCTATGTGGAATATCTTCAATTTGCCAATCAGATGACTGACTTACTGCGAGATGATTATCAGCGCAAACTGACGGGTGGTGTTTCAGTTGGCGCTACTTTGGCGATGTCAGCAATGGTGCAGAATCCTTGGGTATTTGACCGGGCTTTTTTAGCTGCCCCTTTATTTGAAGTGGTCAGGCCCCAAAATAATCTGGTGCCGACAATTAATGCCGTTTTGGGTACTCAGCAAGGGGACTGGGGGCCTGGTTGTGAGGGTGAGCGCAGCAGTGGTCGGGCAGGGTATTGTCAGTTTTTGTTTGGACATATTCGCGCCAGTCAGCGTTTTGGCCACGCCACCATGGCTGGACTCAAAAACGTACCCACTCTGATTCAACTGACAGGTGTCGAAGGTGATCACACTGCGGATACCGCCGCGATGGGAGAAGCTGTGCGCAGATTGCCTTTTGCCAAAGGCTGTCTTTATGCCGGTGGGGCAAACCATTCCATGTTGTCAGTTTATGATGTGCCAGATGAACCTAAATTCTGGCTGCCAAAACTTGAGCAGCAGTTGCTGCGCTTTGTAACAACTGGAGAGTTCTTTGATGTTGTGAACCCGCCAGTTGAAGCGGGACTGCCGCGTTGTCAGCTCAACTAATCCTCAACATAGTTGAGGATTCGTGCAAGAGCGGCTTACTCAGCGCCTAAGGGTTTATCTTTTTTGCGCAGAATCATCAGGTCGCTGATTGGGAACGACCCAACGTGATTAACCGGAACTCGTTTGACAATGTCCACATAACGAGAAATCACGTTGTAAATATTTTTGTGCATCTTGGTGCCAAAGCCGAGAAAAAACAGCGAGAACTCATGGGTTAACGCTCTAAAAATGGCGTCTCCGACCCCGGGGCGATCCAGACGGCCAACAATATAGATTTTTCCGCCGGGTTTGCAGATTCTGACAGCTTCTTTTAACAAAGTTTCAGGATGATCCACAACCGTGATGACCGAAAAGGACACAACAATGTCAAAGGCATTGTCAGGTAAGAGAGTATTTGTGGCGTCACCTACGCGTAAATCAGCTTGAATTTCAGGATGCTCAGCCAGACGCTCATGGGCTTTTTCGATCATCTCAGGGCTAATATCAATGCCGGTCAACTCAGTGCCGGCCGGGTAATATGCCAGTGAATGACCAGGGCCAATGCCGAGTTCGGCGATTTTAGGATTCTGCTCTTTTGCGAGCTCTTTACCCACGACCACATGGCCGCCGCGTAAGAGGACGCCGCCGGGGTAGTCGTAAAGCCAGGCGAGCTGGCGATAGATAAAATCTGTTTTCATGGATACCTGTTTTTATCGGTTTTGCATTGCAGGATTGAGGTTATCGCTGGATTATAGCTGCCTCACAGGCTGGTCTTTGATGCCTTGCACCCCAGCATACCATGGAGCGCTTCAGGCCCGTGAAAATCCCAGGTTTAAATTTTACCTGCTTCAATTTGGCCAGATTCTGGGATTAATGTTCCTGTTTGACTGGGGCTGACAGCCAGGGCTTTGGGTTCAAATGAGTAACGCCAAAAAACCGCTAAATAGCGAGAAATGGCGATAAAAATGTTTGGGTTCGATTTATAAGCGATGTTGTGCTTGCGGCAAATCGCCTGGACTTCTGGAGCGATGTCGTAATAATGACGTGAGGGAATGTCTGGAAACAGATGGTGTTCAATCTGATAGTCGATATGGCCCCACATAATCGATTGCCACCTAAAATGACCTTTAAAGTTAATCGTCGACAAAATCTGAGACTCGTACCATTTACCTTTGTGATCTAAACAGTTTTCTGGCTGTAAAGGCTCAGTAAAATGGCTGCTCTGCAGCGTAAATGTCATCCAAAGGCTATTAAGAATATCCGCAATTAAATTGGCAAAAAAGACTCTGATAAGTGAAAAGCCAGTAAAAAGAGCTAAAAGCGGAAATACATAAAACTCTTTAAAAATCACACGGGCTTTTGCGCGGAAATCTCGTTTACGCAAAGCTTTTTGGTCTCCACCGTCAATCACATAATTGAGTTCTGCGTAGCCTTCAGTTGAAGGAAAGTTTTTTTCGATAAAGGGCCGATTAAAACCTAGATTCTGGGCATTAAATTTATAGGTCATAAAGGGATAAAAATAAAGCAGATAAATCGGAAACTGAAAGCGATGCCAGGGTGTCCAGGGCAGGCGGTCATTGGTTCTAAGGATCCCGTGAGTTAAGTCTGGATCTTGGGCGTAGACATTGGTAAAAACATGATGCATATTATTATGCTCACGCCGCCAGCCTTCTTCATCGATGGGCGATTTCCAGCGAAAATTATGAGAGTGAAACTCAGGGATCTCTGGAAAACAGTCATATTGGCCATGTAAGACGTTATGGCCAATTTCAATACTCTCAAGGTTGCGATGTAAAAATAAAAAGCTGGTACCTAGCACAAAGCTAATCGGCTCAAAACCAAACCAGAGCAGGCTTCTGCCAATCAGCTCAAAGATTCGGCTTTTTGTGCGTAAACCTTTAATATAGGCCACATCTTCTGGGCCTAATTTTGCCCGATAGCGGGCTCCCAAGGCATCAAAATCAGCCTGAATCGCGTCATAGCGCTTCTGGTCTTCAAAATTGATAGATGTGAATGATGCTAATGCTGTCACTTTAGGGCTCTTAAAGGATCTGGTCTGTTTAACTCTGCAAGAAATGTCTGCAGCTGATCAGGATGATCAGTAAATATGCCGCTGAGTCCAAGCTCATAAGCTGTCTGATAGTCTTGCTGTGTATTGAGAGTATAGCTCAGGACCCTTAAACCCTTTCGTTTAAGCTTACGCATCACCTGTGGATTTAAATAACTAAAGTCGACATGCAGGTAAGCTGCGCGAATATTGGCCAACAGAAAGATCAATAAGGGATTTAAGGTCTGAGTGATTAAATAAGCCGTTGAAATTTCAGGTGCCAGCTTGCGGATTCGGTTTACAACCATCGGATTAAAGGCTGAAATAATTACCTGTTTTTCACGCTGATGGGCTTTAACTAAATCCAGCACAGCTTGCTCTGTTTGCCAGGTAAAAAAACTGGTGGCTTCATGTTTAATTTCAATATTAATCAGGGTATGTTTAGGTATCAGCTCAAATACTTCGCTTAGCCTCGGAATAAGCTGGCCCGTATAAGCTGTGTCTTTCCAACTACCGACTTCTAAGGTCTGAAGTTCAACAAAGGTCAGATCCCGAACAAAGACTTTTTGCTTGGTTAAGCGCTCTAAATCAGGATCGTGACAGACCACAATCTGGCCATCTTGAGTTAACTGGACGTCTAACTCAATCATGTCGACATGATGTTCTAAGGCTTTTTCAAAGGCCAATAAGGTGTTTTCAGGATACTGGGATGAAAATCCCCGATGTCCAATGTTTAGTAAGCCCTTAAAGGGCTTCAGAACATGTTGATGCCCCTGATAGCGAGAGTGACGATAGGTATAAAACTCTTTGATCGTAAAGTAATACACCAAAGATTTGGCGATCACTTCTTTGATTTTAGGATGTAAAAGTCTTTCGATTTTGGTCAGTGTACTGATCTTGGGGCGTGTTAAGTTCATTCACGTTTTTTGACTTTATGGATTTTGAGTTCTTTTAAAGGCCACAAAATAGATTTAAGTTTGGGTGGTTTCTCAATTGGATTGTAGTTTATCTTATCAGGATTTTTTGAAAATCTAGGCTCTGTTAAATAAAGCTTAAAGTCACCCTATTCTATTCTTCAGAAAGTTTGCTGAAGAATTTAAGATAATTAGAGTATCGAGAGTAGAGAGTAAAGCTTATGAAAAGAATCATGTGTGCCCTGCTGACAATGGCAGCTGTAAGTAGCCTCAATGCCTGTTCAGGCCAAACTAACCTCAATGCTCCGGCTCCTGCTGCTCCCGTTCA
>CAJYHH010000970.1 GCA_913773825.1 Candidatus Sericytochromatia bacterium
AGCTTGCCTGAACAGCCAGGGGTAGTCTGGCCGCACCTGATTAAAAATCTTCGTCCAGGCTAAAAGCAGTGTCTGCAGCTGCGCTTCCGGTTGCCACACCTGCTTTTTGATACTCAGAGACACGTTTTTCAAAGAAATTGGTTTTGCCTTGCAGCGAAATCAGTTCCATAAAATCAAAGGGATTTTGAGCGTGATACATTTTGGGCTCACCCAGTGTCACCAGCAGGCGGTCAGCGACAAACTCAATGTACTGCTTCATCAGGTCTGCGTTCATACCGATTAGGCGTACGGGCAGCGCATCGGTGACAAATTCCTGCTCAATCGCAACAGCGTCTGCAATAATCTCACGCAGGCGCTCAGCTGGGAGCTTATTTAAAAGCTGCTGGTAAAGCAAGCAGGCAAAATCTGTATGCATACCTTCATCGCGAGAGATCAGTTCATTTGAAAAACTCAAGCCCGGCATTAGGCCGCGCTTTTTAAGCCAGAAAATTGAGCAAAAGCTGCCAGAAAAGAAAATGCCCTCAATCGCTGCAAAGGCGACCAGACGCTCAGCAAAGCTGCCTTTTTCAATCCAGCGCAGGGCCCACTCAGCTTTACGCGTGACGCAGGGCAGGGTTTCAATTGCGCGGAACAGGCGATTTTTTTCGGTTGTGTCGCGAATATAAGTATCCAGCAGCAGGGCGTAGGTTTCAGAGTGGATGTTTTCCATCATGATCTGAAAGCCGTAAAAACAACGCGCTTCAGGGTACTGGACTTCGCGCATAAAGTTAACGGCCAGATTTTCGTTGACAATTCCGTCACTCGCAGCAAAAAAGGCCAAAACATGTTTAAGGAAGTGCCGCTCGTCGTCGTTAAGTTTTTCGTCCCAGTCGTTTAAATCAGATGAGAGGTCAATCTCTTCAGTGGTCCAGAAGCTGGCCTCTGCTTTTTTGTACATGTCCCAAATGGCGGCATGTTTAATCGGAAAAAGAACAAAGCGATCCCGATTGGGGGTTAAAAGGGGTTCCTGAAGTGTCTCAAGCAAAGCATTAGGGGTCATGGATTCGGTCCTTGTGCCGGATGTGTTCCGGAAACCCGTACGCTCAAAACAAAGGAGAGGATTTCTCTCTTGTGCGCGCAAGAGGCTTACCGGGTGAAATTCCAAAAGCGGTAATCTGGCTTTGGCCTGAGCCTTCATCAGGCCTTACAGTTGCGGCACAGCGCCGGTGTTTTACCGGCGTTCCCCGCACTTGGATGATGCCTCAGTGTAACCCCGAAAGCGGGGGGGTG
>CAJYHH010000971.1 GCA_913773825.1 Candidatus Sericytochromatia bacterium
GTCAGGCAAGTTACTGGCCATCGTCCCGACTCTCCTTATCTGGTCGCAGACCCAGCAATAATGATTCAAGCAGATGGCTCTGTCTGGGTAGCAGGTACAGGAGATGTGCTGCGCTGGCCAAGTCTAGACGCGCTGATGCAGGGTGAACCCGCTAAAAAATTAGGTTTTAGACTTTACCAGCGACTGGGCAATAAAACCGTTTTGCTCGAAGATCAAGAGCTGCCCTGGGATTTACAGTTTTATGAAAAAAACGGCCGTAAACTCTTACTGGGCGGCGTCATGAGCCCACGTCCCGGCCATGAACACGCCCGCTGGCCCGATGATAATATCAGCCGCCGCATCAAGATAGCAGAATACGACCAGAGCCTGTCAGGCTGGGTCTTTGCTGAAAAGCCTTACTTTGGCACGCCGGATCATGAATTTTTTGTCGGACATGCTTATGGCCATCAGCTTTATAGCGAAAACGGTCAGGACTATGTCTTTCATGAAGAAGTCAGTTATGAAGTTAATACTGCCACAGGTCAACCCGATGGAGATTCAGGTCATTTTGCCACTGAGCTGTTTGTGCGCAAAATAGGCCCAAATGGCCCTGGTGAAAAAATTAAAATTCTCGGCGTTCAGGACTTGCCTTTAGAGAGCACCCGCCGCGTCATCGGTGGATTTTTGCTGGAAGGCCCGCGCGTTGCTCGCTACATGGTCCAGGGCAAACCGGTTCATGTGGTTTATTTCAGCACAGGCGACTATCCGACTAAAAACTATACGGTCATGGCTGCGTATAGCACAACCGGCCCGCTTGGTCCTTATCAAGCCGTTCAAGCCGTTAGCGAAAAAGGCCGACCTTTAAATCTCACTCAAAAGATGCAAAATCAGATTGGCTTATATGGTGTAGGTCGGGCTTTTCCTTTCACCTACCGCAATCAGCCCTGGTTGATTTTTCACGGTGCCCGTGATATTCCGGGCGTAGATCATAATCAGTGGCCAAAACAAGAGCCGATTCGCCATCTCTATGTTGCGCCGTTGGCAATGGGATTTGATGCCTCGGGCAAATTCTGGCTTAAGCTACAAGACTAAGCCAATTGCTGGGCAGAGTATAAGTTGAAGCGCCTAAAGCTTAAGAAACAACTGTTTCAGGAGCCAGTACTGAAGAACTATGCGCTTCGTGGCCTGTTTGAATGCCATCAAGCTGGTGATGCAGATGATAACGCTTATGGAGCCAGAGATTTAACAGATGAGAAGACATAATACCAAGCGCGCCGATAACGGCTAAAGGCATTTCGTAAGTCTCTAAAGCGGGAAAACGGCTCATCATCACAATCACGGCAGCAAGGGCCATAACCGGCAAAGCCTGGGGTTGGCGATGATGACGCCAGCCGCTAATCACCGTTGCACTGGCTAAAACAATCGCACCAGCGAGAAAAAGAGTCTCAAGGCGCTCATCAAGCAAAAATCCTAGCCCCATCAAGGGCAGCATAGCCAGCAAAAGCGGCTGCAGGGCACAGTGCAGAGCACAGGCAAATGACAAGCCGGCACCGAGGGTATCCAGCTGATTGAGGCGGCTTTTGTGTTTATGCATAAAAGAAAATC
>CAJYHH010000972.1 GCA_913773825.1 Candidatus Sericytochromatia bacterium
ATCCCAAAAAGCCTGGAGTTCAGCCAGAGACTCAATTTTGTAGGTCTGAGCCGCCCCAACCCCAATATCGGGTTTCGCCACCACCGGATACCCTGTGCGCGAAATCAGCTCGCGACAGACTTCCATACTGGTGGCCAGTACACCGGGTGAGACCGGAATACCAGACTGCTCATACATTTTTTGCATCTGGGATTTGCGTTTAAGCTGAAAAATCGTATCAAGATTGGGTCCCGGGATCCCTAAGCGCGTGCGCAACACAGCTTCGGTTTCAAGCCAGTACTCATTGTGGGATTCCAGATACTGAATCGGGCCGTATTTTTCAATAAAGTGCCGGCAAGCCTGCTCAACGCTATCGGTCATATGCATATCATCAACGCGATAGTATTCGGTCAGCGCTTCTTTTAGTTCAGGTTTAAGATCTTCCCAGGCGACATCAGCAATACCGAGTACGCGGGCGCCTGCCTCTTTAAGTCGCAGCCAGAACTGCGTAAAGTTTTCGGGGAAATGGGGTGATAAAGCCACCACATTGAGCATAGACTGCTTCCTCTCTGGACACGATTACGCTCACGGTAGATGCCTCAATGGGCCGGATGCGCTTATGGATTGTACCGCATGTGGCTGGTGGCTAGTAGCGGGTAGCTGGTTTCAGAATTTTTGAGCAAAAAGTTACGGGTGGCGTACGGCTAAGCGCGCCATTTTCTTCTGCCTTAAAGCCCCTAGCGACTCGCTTTTAGCTACGAGCTCTTTAACACCCTAATCTCAGCAATATCTGAAAAGCCACCGCTGGGATCCGTCAGCGTCAGATAGAGCTTATCTGAATTTACAGCCGGCCATTCCAGCAGGGCATAATCTTTAAGACTATGGGTAGCGATAATCGGGCCATCGCGGCGAGTGCGAATTTCTACTTTGGCTTCAAAACCTGCTGCTGCCCAGTGTAAGCCCTGAATTGCGGCTGACTGTGTCAGTTCAATCTCAAGCTCTAAACCCGTGTTACGCGGAAAGTCCAGCCGTTCTTTGAGCTCTGAGCGGTAGCTGCCGTCATAAAAGCTGGGATAGTTTTGCCCACTGGCTTGAATCTGGCGAATCGGGATGGCGGTCAGAGCGGGTTTTATGCTTTTAAGCGGGCGCTGTTGGCTAAAGGCCTCGTAGTCACTAAAGACTGAGCTGACTTGCCAGTGATAAGTCTGCTGGGGCGCCATCACAGATAAAGGCAGTTCAAAATTGGGGGAAGTGGTTTCGCTTTTCCAGACGGGGTCACCCTGGCTATTGAGCAGGCTAAAGCGATAAAGCCTAGCTGGACTTGTTGGCGCTTGCCAGCTGAAGTTTGTGCGACTGCCAGAGAGTTCGGCTTCTGCAGCCGGGCTGGTTAAATCGTCCCAAAAGCGCATGGCTGGAAGTGTGAGAGAG
>CAJYHH010000973.1 GCA_913773825.1 Candidatus Sericytochromatia bacterium
TAACGACTGTGTTTGAGATATTTTTCATCAACACAGATTCGGTTAGTTCCAGCTGTAGATATTGCGGATCAAGGCCTGTATCTTCAAGCACATCCAAAACCAGCTTGACCATATCGGTCCGCTTAAACTGCTGGCCTGAGACATTGACTGTAACGGTTAAAGGCGGATAGCCCTGATCTTGCCAGAGGCGATTTTGTTCACAGGCTTTACGCAGCGCCCATTCACCAATGGTCAGAATTAGATCTGTTTCTTCTGCTAAAGGAATAAACTGAGTAGGAGAAACCCAGCCAAAGTCTTTATGATGCCAGCGTAAGAGCGCTTCCATGCCGGTCACACGATTACAGTGCAGATCAATTTTAGGCTGATAATACAGCTTAAACTCATGCTGTTTAAGCGCTTTGTGCAGACCAGACTCTAAATTCAGGCGCTCATAAGCACGGCTGCGAATAAAGCTGGAATAAAACTGAAAAGTATTGCGGCCCTGCTCTTTGGCCTGGTACATCGCGGTTTCGGCACAGCGCAAGAGCTTTTTAATTTCGCGGGTATCAGTAGGGTAAAGCGCAATCCCAATACTGGCTGTAATATGCAGTTCATGGCTTTGCAGCGGAATCATCTGCTTAAGCTCATGGTTAATATCTTCTGCAATTTTTGCCGCGTCTTCTTCCTGAATCAGATCAGGCAAAAGCACAGCAAATTTATCTCCCCCAAGATTAAACACCCGCTCCAGGCTGCCTACACAGTTGATGAGACGCTGACTAATTGCCTTAAGCAATAAATCACCGTTGTCATGGCCTAAAGCGTCGTTAATATGGCGAAAACGGTCAAGATCTAACACTAACACCGCAACCAAAAACTCTTCAGCGGTGGTCTGAATATCCTGAAGCAGCATCTGGTGTAACAGAATCTGATTGGGCAGACCGGTTACCGCGTCATAATAATGAGCTGGAATCTCAACATTGGTAATCACTGGCGATGCCGCTAAAGCCAAATGACGATTGCCAGCATCAGCGGGCAAATACTGATGTACTTTGAGCATCAGTTCTTCTGGGCGAAAAGGGGTCAGCAGATAATTGCGATCAGGGCTTTCATCACCCATTAAATGCAGCTGATAAGTGCCTTCATCTGCCAGCCAAAGCAAAGGGATGTCTTGGGTATCCAGATCAGACTGCAAAATTTCTTCAACTTCAGTCGGGTGAAGGGTTTCGGTTTCAAAATCCAGAATAATCAAATCAGGTGGATTATCCTGAGCCAGGGCAATGCCGTCTGTTTCAGTGTCTGCGACTGAAGTCTGCAAACCCGAAATATGCAGCACATCCAGAATACTTTGGCGTAAGGGTGAGGGCGGAACAATCACCAGAATTTTCATAAACGCAAGTCAGCCCCCTTATATGGCGCCAACTGGCAACTGCAGCAATCTTGCACTTCTGGGGCTCCCGCTCCCGCTTAAAAGATGTTCCATTTTAGCATAGAAGCGAAACCTGCCGCAGGGCCCAGCCAAACAGAGCTTCAGCCATTTACCTGTACAGCAAGCGTCTCAAGGCGCTTAATCGACCAGTCCAGATGTTCACTGAGCATGGTGTCTTCAGCATGGCGCAGACGCGCAGCAGTTAAAGCCGGTAAAAGCTCAGGCCTGCCGCTATTGCCTGCGACAATCGCCAGATTGCGAATAAAGCCGCGGTATTTAGGGCGTTTAAGCGGACTGCGCGGCGCTATTTTTAATTCAAATTCATGGGCTGTCAGCTGAAGTAAGTCACTTAGACTAGCGTTCTGCATCCATTCACGTGGATAAAACGCTTGCTGCTCGCTGATTTTGGCAAATTTTAGATTCCAGGGGCAGACTTCCTGGCAGATATCGCAGCCAAACATCCAGTCGCCAAATGACTCACGCAAAGACTCTGGAATCGTCTCACGCTGCTCAATGGTCCAATATGAAATACACTTACGGGCATCCAGCCAGTGCGGAGCGGTCAGGGCTCCTGTAGGGCAGGCATCCAGACAGCGTGTGCAGCTACCGCAGTGAAACGTTGTAAAAGGCTTATCTGGGGGAATCTCTAAATTAGTTAATAAACAGCCAAGCAGCATAAACGAGCCGCTGCTGGGATTAATCACGCAGGTGTTTTTACCAAACCAACCTAAACCCGCACGCTGGGCCAGACTGCGTTCTAATAAAGGGCCAGAGTCGACAAAAGCTCGCCAGATTAATTCAGGCTGTTCGGCTTTAAGCTCAGTCGCTAAAGACTCCAGCATGTTTTTCATAAAGCCGTGATAGTCATCGCCACGGGCATAACGCGCAATCTGAAATTCAGGATTGAGTGAAGCAGAGATCTGTTCAGGCAGATAATAACTCAAGGCTACAACTAAGATAGACCGAGCTTCTGGCAAAAGCGTTAAAGGGTCTGCTTTTAAGGGCAAATGGCGCTCAAGATACCCCATCTCACCATGAAAGCCTTCTGACAACCAAAGCTGATACTGCTCAAGATGCTCAGGCTGCTGGCAAGTTGTCACGCCAAAAAGGTCAAAACCGAGAGTTTCGGCTTTGACCTTTAACCAGTCTTTTAGAACAAGTCTGTCGGACTGAATGATAGCTTAAGCGGCCAGTTTTGCTTTGGCTGCGTCAACCAGCTGCTTAAAAGCGGCGGGATCGTGAATCGCAAGCTCAGAGAGCATTTTGCGGTTCATGGTGATACCGGCTTTGTTGAGCCCGTTCATGAAGCTGCTGTAGTTGATGCCTTCAGCACGCACGGCGGCGTTAATACGGGCAATCCAGAGGCGACGGAAATCCCGTTTTTTGTTGCGACGATGCATGGTCGCATATTTAAGGGCCTTGAAGACGGATTCTTTGGCAGGGCGGAACAACCGATGCAGGCTGCCACGATGGCCCTTTGCCATTTTCAGAATTTTCTTGTGACGGCGACGGGTGACAATACCACCTTTAACTCGCATAAAAACTATTCTCCTAAAATGTCTTGTTAGTGATGGGACAAACTGGGCCTGGATTCAGGGGCCTGGGCTCGTTGTGAGCTGATTGGCGCTTGCCTGCCGCTTCAGCGGGCAGACCGTTAG
>CAJYHH010000974.1 GCA_913773825.1 Candidatus Sericytochromatia bacterium
AAAAGCTGCGCCAGGTGTTGATGTATCATCTGATTAAAAACCCGATTTCATCAACTGACCTCAGCAAGCTGACTCAGGCTCAGACATTGTCTTCTGGACGTAAACTGAGCATTGCCAAAGATGCTAAAACAGGGCGAGCGCTGGTCCAGCAGGCCCGCCTAGTTAAGCCTGATATGTGGGCGACAAACGGCATGGTTCATGTAATTGATAAAGTGCTGATTCCAGCTGAACTTAAGTCTTAGCGCTTGATTTACGCTTAAAGTCTAAACAGTTAAAAGCCCGCACATTGTCGCACAATGTGCGGGCTTTTAAGCTTTGAAATCTGAGGTTTTTAAGGTTAAGAATCAGGGCGTGACAGGTTCCATACGCGCAAGCAGATCCTGAAGGGGAAAGCTCATCAGGCCGCTGCCCCGTTGGGAGACGCTATAGGGAATCAGAACCTGATCCTGAAACAGCAGGCTGCCGCAGGAAGACAAAGCACCTGACTGCCGACAGTTGATGGGCACAGGTAAAGGTTCGCGCAGGCGCATCAACATTTTGGCCGGGTCGTCGCGATCGAGTAAGCAGGCGCCAATTAAACAGACGCCAATCGGGCCTGTACAGTGAGTCAGTAATAGCCAGCCTTGTGACGTTTCAATGGGTGAACCACAATTGCCCAAAGATGAAAGTTCCCAGGCCTCTTGAGGTTCAAGCAGCAAAATAGGGTTTTGCCAGTCTGTTAGCCGATCTGAAAATAATAAACACTGATGAAAGCGATCAACCTGGCACAGCATCGCGTAATTGCCGCGAATTTTGCGCGGAAACAAAGCTAGCTGGCCACCTGAGGGCACATGCAGCGTATATGAACGAAAATGCATAAAGTCAGGGGTTTCAAGTAAACGCTGTTGGCGCTGCTGACCATGGGCAATATAAGTGGCAAAATATTGAGTCAGGCCCTGCTCAGACGTAAATCTAACAAAACGAGCTTGCTCAAGACCGCGGCTTTCATGGTCTTGAAGCGGAGCTAAGACGCGCTCACCCAGACTGCTGCCCAGCGGAAAATGCAGATCATCATAGTCATCAACTGCTGCTAAGAGCTGAGCGAGAGCTTTACGCTCACTCATTTTAGGACAGTTCAAACGATACTGATCCACCAATTGAAATAAATCTGAATAGACATAAGGGTCGGGCAATTCTTTGAGCAATTGTTTGCGCAGGCCATTGCTGAGTGGCAATTGCTGAATCAGGGGTTCTATTTCAATGCGTGGTCGTTCAGGGAATTCTTCCAGGCTGGCTAACGACACTTTACCGCTAATAGGCTCTGCTCTTAAGCCAAGCTGACTATCAAGCATGGCTTCGCGAAAAACCAATGAGGCCCCTAAATCACGCCCCATGGCCTGAAAACAGAGAACGACACGTTGTGATTCAGATTGTCCCGCAGATGTTTCGAAACAAGTTTGTTGACCTGGTGCCAGCAGTAAACTAGGGTGACTTAATCCACCCGCTTCGATGGTTTCTTCTTGAGTAAAATAGGCGCCAATTAGAATTTTTTGGGCCTGTGTCAGGTTTGCTGCCTGGGATTTAGGTAAAAGATGAACAATCTGGTGAAAATGGTAATTGAGAACACTCTCTAAGCCGTGGTGACGCGGACTAAAATCTGCCAAAATCCGCTCAGATAGATCTGTTGCTTCTGGCAGGCTTAAGCGTAGAATGCGGCGTAAAAGTTCCTGGCTTTGAGGTTTGTCGAGGCTGTTAAAACGCGCTAAAACACGTGTAGTGTCGGCACTAAACGGCAGCGGCTGGTGCCGGGGGGTAAGGGGATTTGGTCGATTGTCCTGAGTTTGCCGTGTTTGGCTAGACAGAAGCATGGTCCTCCTGTTTGCGATGACGTAGCGTAATCGCATATCCAGTCAGATTGGTTGCCAGCAGCAAAGAATTGGTAAAGGTAAAGACCCAGTCACGCTGATGCAGGCTATAAACAATAAAGCCTATATTAGCAAGAACCTGGCCTACAAAGAGTCCCAGCGAGACGCCCTCACTATTGGCTTCTTTCCACTGAGTCCACACTTGATGGATGATGGTAACGGCTAAAATGGCAGAACTGATCCAGCCCACTATTTCCATATTTACGCTGCTCCTGCAGGCTTGATGTCTATATTTTCGCTTTGCCTTTAAAGCCGAGACCAGCGCTTGAACAGAGAATTAGCGAGATTTTTTTAAGAGATTGATATGATTTTTATGGGGCTGAAGGGATCAGCAGAGTCTGATTATCTGCTCTCAAGCCGGAAACCAGGGCCTATCGGCTATAATGTAATCCACGCTTAATAAATTAAACAATTTTTGGATTGAGTCATGACCACATCAGAGCCCGTAGTTTCGAATTTTATTCACGACATCATCGATGAAGATCTCGCCAGTGGCAAATTAAAAACGATTGTGACGCGTTTTCCACCAGAGCCCAATGGTTATTTGCATATTGGCCACGCCAAAGCGATCTGCATGAACTTTATGACAGCTCAAAAATACGGTGGCCGCTGTCATCTGCGCTTTGATGACACCAATCCGGTTAAAGAAGACACGGAATATGTAGATGCTATTAAAGCAGACATCGAATGGTTGGGTTTTAACTGGGGCGAACATGAATATTACGCCAGTGATTATTTTCAGAAGCTTTATGACTGTGCCCTTGAGCTGATTAAAAGAGGGCACGCTTATGTTGACAGCCTCAGCGCTGAAGAAACCAAACAGTATCGTGGCACCTTAACGGAACCAGGTAAAAACAGTCCTTACCGCGATCGCAGTATTGAAGAAAATCTCCAGCTGTTTGAAGGCATGAAAAACGGTGAGTATGCAGATGGTGCCCATGTCCTGCGTGCCAAAATTGATATGTCCCACCCCAATATGAACATGCGCGATCCAACGCTGTACCGCATTCGCCGCGCCCATCATCACCGTACAGGTGATCAGTGGTGTATTTATCCCATGTACGATTATGCTCACAGTTTGTCTGATGCGATTGAAAACATCAGTCATTCGCTCTGCTCACTTGAGTTTCAGGATCATCGTCCTTTATATGACTGGTGTCTGGAAGTACTCGACTGGCCTGAGCCCCGTCCGCATCAATATGAATTTGCCCGTCTAAAACTGCCGCGCACTCTCATGAGCAAGCGCTATTTGCTGCGACTGGTCACTGAAAAACATGTAAGCGGCTGGGATGACCCCCGGATGCCGACTCTGCAAGGCATTCGTCGTCGGGGTGTGCCTGCTGCAGCCTTGCGCAATTTCTGTGAACGGATTGGCGTCGCTAAAAGTAATAGCGAAGTGGATATTGCGATGCTGGACTTCTGTATTCGCGAAGAGTTAAATCAGACGTCTGAGCGCCGAATGGCGGTTATGGATCCCTTAAAAGTGGTGATTAC
>CAJYHH010000975.1 GCA_913773825.1 Candidatus Sericytochromatia bacterium
ATTTGGCAAAAGACTGGAAGTCAGCTTCCTGACTTTGAATCAGCTTGGCCGGGCCCACCATCTTGATAAACCAGGTCTGGCCACCCTGTTCAACCAGGGCGACCAGCATGCCTTTGCCTTCCATGGCCGTATACAGCGCCATAAAATAGCCCTTATGGCCATCGATCTGAATATCTTTAACTGAATTTTTCAGACCATCTTGATCGGTGGGGGCCAGTTCAAGCTGTTGGCGCCAGCGATTGGTATTGCTTAATAAACCACCGCCATCCCCCGCCAGATTCACAATCGAGACATCGCCAGTTGCCCCACCCGCTGTTACATCAAAAGAGGCAATCCGGACAGAACCTGGATCTTTTTCGGCCCAGTTTTTAGGCAAGTCATAAGATAGTTTGGTATCTGTAGCCTGGGGCTTAATCGGCTGTGAGTTCATATCCCCACCACCCGCCATCGGCGGCATGCCGCCAGAGGTATCAATGCCCGCATGTGGATCAGCGCCATTTGCACCGGCACCAGGCATTGCGCCGGGTGTGTTTCCAGACGTCGTGCCTGGCATCGCACCCGATGAACCAGCGCTATCAGGGCCAGCGCCAGGCGGCAGCGCAGCCTGAGCACCAAAGCCAGCATTGGCTTTAAATTTAATCGATTGGGTAAAGCTGTCAAAAGCAGCTTTTTGGGCTTTGACTAATTGAGCGGGGCCCGCCAGCTTAAAGAACCAGTTGACGCCATCGCGCTCAAATAAGGCCACGCGCATCGCTTTATCGGGCTTGCCAGAGGGTGAATACAGCTCCAGCATGACGGCTTTAGATCCGTCAACTGTGCCCGTGCCGACACTTTTTTGCACAGCAGCGTCATCATTTAAAGGCTCCAGGCCAACCTGGCCCCGCCAGCGATTAACGTTGCCTTTTAAGTCACCGGCCATACCAGGCAAAGTGACCACTGAAACATCGCCGCCACCGGCAATACTAAACGAGGCGGTACGCATCCCCGAGCTGGCCTGTTGTTGCCAGCCTTTGGGGACAGAAAAACGAAAGGGAGCGCTGAGATTGCCAGCAGGCATCTGAACAGCCGGGGGTTCAGCCACTTTGGCTACGCGGTACTGTTTGATTTCTTCGGATTTACAGCTGTTGAGTAACAGCAGAGTCAACATCAGCCCGATTGAGGGCTTTGGGTTAAAAGGCATGGTAAAACTCATCGTCTTTGATACCGATAGTGTCTCCCAGGCCTAAGACAAATGCCTTTGATCTGGATCAAGTCAAATCACATCTTTTAAAGGGGCCGGGCAGACCTTGTCTACTCAACATCATACCTGGAATTGGAAGCAAGAGGACAGAAGAAGGGGAGGAGCGAAGCGGAGCTTCGCGTTATGGGTTTTGAGTGGTGGGTTAAAAGACAAAGACGATGAGGGCTTAACCCGAGCATGCCAGCAGACTGTGCAAAAATCAGACAAGGGTGCATCAAGATGCGGCAGGCAACCGAACAATAAACACTGACAGGTTTTGAACCAAATGCATTTTTGCTTAACTAGCCCAACGCCCAAATTCTTCTTTCTCCCTGTATCTTTCTTGAAACCCAAAACCCATAACTCAAAACCCATAACTCTCTCCCAGCCTGTATATTGTCTTCATGAGCGAAGCAGCGCCAGAGATAGCAGCTGAGGATCTAATTGAAGCCCTGATCGCCCAGGGACGGCTTGAGCGGGATGCCCTGGATGCCTTAATAAATGAGCAGCAGGGCCGTTTTGAGCAGGCTCGTGAACGTTTGACCGGTACCGCTTATGTGGTACATCCCGCAAGCGGAACGCTGTATATTCAGGATTTTTTGACAGGCGTTACCCTGAGCTCGATTCAATTGGCCACCGGTGGCGGGCTGTTTAATCCTGATGAGCCCCCTCAGTTTGAGATTCAGGAATGGGATCCCTGGGGCATGTCTTTGTGCTCCGTTACCGCTCATAACGGCCATATTGAAGGTTTTCTCAAGCTGGATCAAGACTACCTCTATGGCTTAGTGGTTACAGCCAGCCAGAGCTTCAGCTATGTACAAGAGCCTTTAAAAACCCCGATTCTGGCTCAGAGCAGCCAGTGTCTGTACCATCGGGTCCATCGCCCAGGTACAGGCAACACGGCTTTTGACCTGTATTTATCTGAAGATCGCCAATACTTGTGTATCAGTGACCGGGCCGCGGGCAATCTGATCATCATTCAGACCGGCGACAATCAGCAGATTGGCACGGTCAATGTGCGCAAAGCAGGCAGCCAAAAAGCGCTCAACGTCGCATTTGACTATTATGAGCCCAAGCTATTTGTCACAGATAATCAAAGCGCCAAAGTCTTTAGCTTAAATTTAGAGGATTTACAGCTGGAGCGCGTCTATTCAGGGGACCCTGAGCAGTTTTTAGGCAATCTGGTGCGTGCCCCGGATATTCGCTATTTGTTTGTGTTGCAGCTTAAACCCAGCCTGGCCCTGATTTCAATCGATATCGAAGGCGGCGAAATTGAAGAAACCCTGCCTTTAAAAGGCCAGGCCTTTAGCATCCAGCATATTGATCCGCTAGATTTAATGCTCTTAAGCCCAGACCAGAATCAGCTTTTGCTGGTCACCAGCCAGACAGACCCGCAGCCCTTTACCCCAGCAGTGGTTGTGATTGACCCGCATCAGCTCCATCAAGTGCGCCTGCAAAGTATTCCCGATGCCCTGCGCGATCAGCTAAAACCCGCTGGATTAGTCTTTCCGATGCAAAATCCCGTGGTCCGGCTGCAGCAAAATCCGCTTGAACTGGCGATGGCCAAAGGTTTAGTCAAAGCCGCTGACATCGAAGCATGTAAAGAATCAGTGATGAAACGTCGCAGGGAAGGGGTGATGATCCCTGAATATGTGGATCTCGACGACCCGGATGCCCCGAGCCAGGGCCAGGGGCATGTCCCGACCCTGACACCCCAGCTCGATGAGCCAATCAAGCTGGACCCCGATCAGGTGATCCCAGTCATTTTGCAGGCGATTGCTCAAAAGCTGTATCAGCAGACGGGCTTAGAACTAGAGGCTCTTGAGGCTGAACAAACCCGCTTTGCTGAATATGCCGAATATTGTCGCCAGACCCTAGAAAACTATGACAGCGTTGAAGTCTTAATCGAAGAGATTCAGACAGATACTGAGCCCCCTGCTGAATCCAAGCGTTTACAGACCTATCTGACCCGCCAGGAAATTTTAGGCCTGATCGACAGTGAGCGTCTCAGCGGCCAGATTGCGGCCCAAAAAACTGTCAGACCGCCCATGCAATGCCCGATGTGTCAGCGCAAACTTAAAGGCAACTGGGACTGCTGGTTCTGCTACTTTGAGCTCGAAAGCCCCAATCGCCGCGAAAAAAAGCTTAAGACCTCACTGGACTCTCTCGGTGCATTACCGCGCTTTCAGGTTTTAATTGCCGACCCCAAACGGCGCCGTCTGGTCTTATTAGACGACACCAAAACCATCGACTGGCAGCTCCAAGGCCACGATATGGCCTGCCCCCACCCTTGGAGCGCCTTAAAACTCCCCAACCAGAATCTGTTAATTGTGGACCGTGAGGGCAGCCGGGTCTTTGAAGCTGACCCGATTGGCAAGCTGCAATGGAGCCTCGATCAGACTTTATCGCCTGAGCATGTTTTAAACGCGCCGGTTAAAGCCACTTATTACAGCGAAGAATACGATGAGTGGTTTTTAATTGTCGATCAAGGCCATCATCGCGTCTTAGTAGTTGATCGCAAACAAAAATTGATCTGGCAATATGGCTGGCGCGGTTTAGCTGGCGACGGCCCTGGCCAGCTGAATACCCCCACTGATTTACAGCTCACCGCTGACGGCACGTATCTGATTGCAGACACCGGCAATCATCGGGTGATTGAAGTCAAAGATCAGGACATTATCAGGGAATGGGGAGCGGATTTGGGTCTGCATCAGCCCGTCCATGCCCAGCGCCTGTGGGACGGCGATACTTTGGTTGTGGATGCTGGCAATTATCGCCTGCTGGAGCTGGATAGCCAGGGAGAGATTGTCAGTGAGTGTTTTTATTACAGCGATGAAATGGGTGAAGAGCTGCGGATTGACTTGCCGACACGGGTGATTCGCCGCGAAAAAAAGTCGGTGGTGTTAATGGACGAAGATAAAATTATTGAGATTTTAATGCCCAAACACCGCCTGGTCTGGTCCTCGCTGCTGAAACATCTGGCCAAACGAGTTGAAATTGGCCGTGACGCCTTTGATAAATCAGACAGCTATGTTCAGTCTTTTTATCAGTACCGCATGCCCACATTGCAGGAACTCCTGACCCGCCTGCGTGAAGAAAACCGTTTAGAAAGCTCCAGCGGCATAGCAGAGCGGATTTATGAAAACTTAAATGCATTAGTTGAAGAAAAACGTGAACGGGATAAAGC
>CAJYHH010000976.1 GCA_913773825.1 Candidatus Sericytochromatia bacterium
CGAATAATTCCCTCTCCAGACCTTTTAAATCCTGTAAAAGCCCCACCCATTCTGTGGCAATACGGTGACCTGCTCCCAGCAAACTAACATAGCGCGATGTAAGCAAGTTCCGCTTCTGGCACAAAGCGGAGGTTATCTAAGATAAATTTGCATGATTTGTGTCTTTTAAACCTCCAGGCTGGTTTTGATTCTCATGATTTAACTGAGAATAGTGATGGCGATTACTATCTCGTTTTTCCGGACAGGATCAGACTCTTCCCTGAGCATCAGGCTCAGTTTGCCTATTACCTTTAATCGGGTGACTGACTCCGCATCATAAAAAAGAGCTTCCACCGCCTTACCGATGTGACAATGCTGCACGCTGAGATCACACACTGACCACCTCACCGATAAATGACTGAAAGATGCAGCCAGATGTCGTTACAGACGGCTCTGGCTGCAGTATGGCTGTCAGAATGTTTCCCAGTTTGCTTCCGACGCACTGAGGGGTGACGGGTGTTTTAACGCCGGCGTGGGCACCTTAACCTCCGGCATCAGCGGGCCGGAAGCAGGAACACGGAACACGGCTACGGTTTTTTCAAGCTCATGAGCCTGATCCTCGAGGCTGCTGGCGGCTGCGGATGACTCTTCAACCAGCGCTGCGTTCTGCTGAGTTGTGGTGTCCATCTCTGTCATGGCCTGCGCAATCTGGGTTATTCCGCGGTTCTGTTCGTCCGACGCAGCGGCAATTTCACCCATGATGTCCCTGACCTGGGTCACAGACTTGACGATATCCTCCATCGTGACACCGGCACGGTTAACCAGTTCGGTACCGTTACTCACCCGGCTCAGTGACTCACTTATCAGCGCCTCGATTTCTTTTGCCGCAAGTGAACTACGCTGTGCCAGATTTCGGACTTCACCGGCAACTACTGCGAATCCCCTTCCCTGTTCTCCCGCTCTTGCAGCCTCGACGGCGGCGTTGAGCGCCAGGATATTCGTCTGGAAAGCGATACCGTTAATGACGGAGATGATTTCGCCGATTTTACCTGAGCTCTGGCTGATCCCTCCCATAGTGTTGATCACGTCACTGATGATTTCCCCGCCGCGGCTGGCATTGTGTGACGCCTCGGTGGCCAGCTGGCTGGCGTGATGGGCATTCTCCGCATTCTGCTTAACGGTGGAGGTCAGCTCCTCCATGCTGGCAGCAGTTTCAACCACCGCTGCCGACTGCTGTTCCGTGCGTGAAGACAGGTCGGTGTTACCCGCAGCAATCTCGGAGGAGGCGCGGGCGACGTTATTCACTCCGTCCCTGACACGGGAGATAATGTCACGCAGGCTCTGGTTCATCGCGCCCACGGCGGTCATCAGCTCGCCAAGCTCATCGGTGCGCGAGGTAGTGATGTCTGAGGTCAGATCACCTTCAGCAATGCGCTGTGCAGACGACAGCGTCTCTCTCAGCGGAACGGTGATACTTCGCGTCATTCGCCAGGCAATCAGGAGGCTGAGAACAATACAGGCGAGTGTTGCAAAACCGATCTGCCAGAGCGCGGTCTGGATATACTTCTCAGCCATCTCTGACTGAAAGAACGCGAGGTCCGTGATGGACTGGTTCAGCTTACCTGCCGCTGCGGTCATTTCATCTGAGGCCTGCTTTTCAGTCCGCACAGAAAGGAGATAATTATTCAGCAGTGCGGAGCCCGATGCCATTTTTTGCTCCACGTCCGCCACTACTGCGGCGAGTGCGCTGCCGGAAACGCCTCTGAGCTGGTTTACCTGCGGAGCAATGGCGTCCCTGACTTCACTGAATTTATCCAGCGTGGAAGCGTCCGGCTTTCTGATGAACTCCTGGACAAAAAATGCCGCCTGCTCTGTCCTGAAGCTGAGGGAAAGTAGGGGCGCAACAACGTCGGCAGGAGCCGAAGCCTGGCCGGTGGCCAGTTTTTCTCCCAGTGATGCCAGGCCCAGCGTGTGTATTTCGCTCAGCGCGCGCGCGGCACTGTCACTGCTCTCGAGAAAAGCCTGACGCTTTTCCTGATACTGCGTCAGGATACCGCTCAGAACAGAAAGCCTTTCCCCTCCTTCCGCCGACCAGGAGTATTTATTAAGACTGGTTCGTAAGACAAAAAGCTGATTCATCGCCTCGCCGTTAATCTCAATAAACTTTTTGTCGCGGGTGTACTGAAAAAGCGTGCGGTTAAGTCTGGCTTTCGCCAGCGTGTCGAGCATCTGAACGGTGACATCGCGCTTGGCCGAATTTTCCTGAATGCTTAAAAAACAGCGAAACGCCAGCGCCGATATGATGACGGAGGCCAGTATGACCAGCGTGAATCCCAGTCCCAGTTTGGCGCCTATCTTTAAATCTGTAACTTTTCTTATAATATTCATTTAAATTACCCCGGAGTTGAATAGTACCCGGAGATTTATATCCTCTCAGGGTTCAATCCGGTATCGGCTAGAAAGGTGCATTATTTACACCTGTTTTCCGTGACTTTATAAAATAATCGTTTTCATTGATCAGAATCACTTAATCACCCCTTTGCTGACAAGAGGGGTTAATTATCTTTCAGGTTATCGTTTGAGCTCTAACTTTTATTTTTAACGAGGCAAGGTCAGATAAGTAAAATTAAATAATGTTTCCACCATAAGCCAAACGAATCTGAACACATCAACTTAAAACGTATAATCAGTAAAAGACGGCATTTAAAAACAATAAAAATTAAATCCGCATTACCGTGCCGGAATGCAATGTATTTACTGAAGTTTTTTTCACGAAGTTAAAGGCATGCCAGCCAGATTAAACATCTTATTTACCGTCTCGCTTGCATGCATAATGCTTTCAGGCATGATATAAACGTGCAACTGGGTGCTGGCGCCCGCCGCCAGAGAAGCCTGGAGCCACACAACTGTTTCGCCTCACCTCTTGAGTGGTTTTTTTTGTATGCTAAAGTGCATATAGGAAACAGCGAAACCAGACACCTTGCCTCAGACTGCGAACGGTACTGTTCAGGATAAACCGGGATGCACTGCAGAACCCGATCTGTAACCAGAACCTTACTGATAAAGTGCTTCTGAAATTAAAGTATTTCAGCGACGGGGTGTTAATAATTACGTGCCCTCCCCGGTCCTTTTAAAATGAAATGTGAAACATTTGCTCCCCTACCTGAGGGAGCTTCTTTTCGCCAGGGCGCTTTAGCATTATAAAAAATTTAAAAACGCTCTTGCGCGGCTTTTTAGCCCGAACTGAACGCTAACATCTTCTTAATTCATTTCTGTTTACCCCTGCCGCACCGGTAAAGATGCATTCATCTGCTGCATTCGCGGATGGATTTCCTTGAATAAGGAAGCATGCCTGTCGCAGTGATAGTTAAAAGCATTGATTTGACGCTAAAGAAAAGAGATGACTGTAACGATAGTCTGCTAAAGAAGCACAACCACCGGAAAACCTGATAACCAAAAGAAAGTCCGGATAAAGTGTTGATAAGGGAAGCGCTCGCTTGTTTTATACACACAATTAATTGTTACGTTAAATTTCACGTTCCGATAACTGCATTCACTGTCTAAAGCGACAGGCAAGCATTGAACAGTATACAGGTATTTAGCGGGATATTTTTCACAGGAATAAACAGCTGAGTTATTCAGGAATGAAGAAATCTTTTGCGACAGGACAGTCAGTTATGCCAGTGCCTAAATCAACTTACGGAGGGAGATATGTCACTTCGAGACGAAGAAAGAGGACTCATCATAATTGGCGAAGCCGCCCTGTATCTTGCGCTGACTGACAAGGAAATTGACATCAATTCCCTTATGGAACAGCTGAAAAGTATGGCGACAGGCAGCTGTAGCGACAACCGCCTGTGTAAAATTTTTGAGGCCATATCGTGGTTGAAAAGCTTACCAGCCCGGGATTTGAGAGGCAGTCTGTGCCATACCTTCATATTATCAATAGCCTGAACGAGGGTAAAACTGACAGCAGCTTATAATATTCAAATCTGTCAAAACACACCGATGACTTTACCGAACTCATGCGAGTTTATTACCTCACGTGATGGCCTGTATCCTGTCTGCCGCTGAGGTCATCCCGATTTAAGCCATGTCTGCTTCTGGCACAAAGCGGAC
>CAJYHH010000977.1 GCA_913773825.1 Candidatus Sericytochromatia bacterium
TGATGCCACGCAGCAAGAACCCTTTGATGCGGCGCTGCGACTGGATGAGGGCCATCTTTATCCGGTTTTAAATCTTAAGCGCCTGCAGCAGGATGCAAAAGCAGCTTTGCAGATTTTAGCGCAATCAAGTTAGTTCATCTGCTTGACGATAAAAGACCCTTTTAGACCCCCAACGAGTTCCCCCCAAATAGTGATTTATGCGATACGCGATAGAGGTTAAGATAAGCCATGGCTGATATTCTTCTCGACGTCACCCCCGCTCAGGCGGCGGTCCTGCGCAGCCGCAGTGAAGATTTATCCCGCTCTGCCACTCAAGATCAGGTCAATACCGAAGGTCAGGTCGAATGCCTGTTTTTTACGGTTTCAGGGGTGCATTTTGCTTTGGCCAGAGACTGGATTCAGGAAGTCCATCTTGAAGTCCGGCCTGTGCCAGTTCCAGGCACGCCGTCTTTTGTTAAAGGGATTGTCAATGTACGGGGTGATATTGTCTCAGTTGTTGATTTAGCTGCTTTTTTAGGTTTAAGTCCACTGCCGCATCAGCGTGAATACCAGATGTTTCGCCTGCGCCACGGCAAGCTTGAATTTGGCGTGCTCTGTGAGCAAATTGAAAATATTCAGACTCTTGAACTCAATCGTTTACACTCTTTTGAACACGGGACAGCCAGTAAGTTAAATCAGTACCTGATTGGCGTAACCAGTGAATTAGTCAATGTGCTCGACGCCAGCATTCTGCTTGCTGACGAAAGCCTTATTGTGCGCTGATGCCCATGGCCTCAGTCTCTGAAACCCAGCTTCCCGCTGTCCAGACTCGCCCACGTGTTCTGGTTGTGGATTCTTCGCGAATCATGCAGCTTTTACTGGCCCGTCAGTTGTCTGCAAGGGGTTATGAAGCGGTAGCCAGTCAGCATATTGGCGAGGCTTTAGAGCAGTTAGGCGAGCAGAATATCTCGCTGGTGTTATTAGAGCTGGAGCTGCCAGATATGAGCGGCCTTGATTTGTTGTTTTGGCTGAGACAGCATCGGCCTTATTTGCCGGTGATTTTGATGGCAGCGAGTCTTAGCGATGAACTGAGAGACTTTTGTTTACATCAGGAAGTGCTTTATTTTGAGAAGTCCCGGCATTTAGACACTTTGATGACGATTATCGAGCTTAAAACGCGCAAAAAGGGCTTAGATATTGCCGCTCAGGACTTAATGTTATTTGACCTTGCCCAACTCTGTGCGTTGTCTGGGCAACAGCGCTGTTTGCGGATCACAGAGCCTGTTAGCGGCAGCGAAGGTGACATCTGGTTTGCGGATAACCGGATTATTCATGCCTGTAGCGGAGCGCTTGAAGGTGAAGATGCGCTATTAGAAATTATGCGTCTGGCCAAAGGTACGTTTCAGGAAGTGGCGTTTGAAGCACCCACAACCGAAACGATTGAACTGCCTTTTGAAGCTTTGATGATGGGGATTGCCACTCTGATTGACGAGCAGCCGCTTGAGGTTTCAGATTCAGCTGAGCTGACATCCGCGTCTGTACAAACCCGAGCCTTGTTAATTGTAGACCCGGATCGTTTACAGCGACAGATGCTGGAGCAGCACTTTATGACTCGTGGCTATCGGGTTGAAAGCCTGAGCGAGGCTGCAGACGCTTTACAAAAGCTTCAGCAACAGCCGTTTGATTTATTAATCGCTGAATATCAGTTACCTGATATGACGGCCCAGACTTTTTTAGAAAAACTGCAGACGCTTCATCAGGGTAAAGTGATTTTATTGGGCAATCGCCTGGCGGGACAGACGGCTCAACTGGCGCGGCAATGGGGGGCGGCCCGCTGTTATCAAAAGCCTGTGATTTTAGGTGAGCTCGAGGCTTTTGTTCGTTATTTATTTTCGCAACGCTATTTTTCGGGCAAGCTGCGCAATTTGGGCCTGGTTGATTTTTTACAGGTTGTCACTTTTGGCAAAGGGAACAAAACCTATCGGATTTATGATCTGGCCCTCAATCTCAAAGGTGAACTGTATTTACGTGATGGCGCTTTAGTGCATGCTGAATTGGGCAAACTAGTTGGTGAAGCGGCCTTTCAGGCCATGCTCAGAATACAGCGCGGCTTATTAGCTGAAATGCCAGCAACTGAGTTAAGCACACGCAGTATCGAGATTCCTTTAACGCGTTTATTAATGCGCGCTTTTTCACTTCAGGATCAGAGTTTGGCTGAGTCCGGGGCTGGAACTCAGTCAGGGACCTTATGTGTAGATCCCAGTCAGGTTGACCGCTGGCTGGCTGCTCATCCGCTGACGTCTCAGCTGATTGTCTATACCCGCCCCGCTGAGTTTGCCGGGATTCGGATTGGCCGCACGAGTCTTGAAGAAGCCCGCGTCCTGTTAGAAAAACTGGGCAGCAGTCGTCTGGATTCTGAAGGGGGCTTGTACTGCCCTGAACTGGATCTTACGCTCACGTTTGATGGGCAGGAACGTGTAGAGGAAATGCATTTTGACCGTCGTTTTCGCGGACGCACGCATGCCGGTATTCGGATTGGTGACGAGCAGCAGCGGGCTGTGTTTGTGTATGGCAAACCGCGCTTTCAGGATAAAGATTTTTGTGTCTGGGATCAGGTTTCGTTTTTTTGTGAACGCGGCAAAATTACCCGGATCTCATTAGGGGCTATTTAGATGTTACCTATCATCAGCACAGGCCCGATTAGCTTTAATTTTAAAGGAGAGGCAAGATGTTAAAAAAATTACTCGCTGGAATGTTCCAGCCTGAGTTAGATAGCCTCAAGGCCGATTGTGAACGTAAACTCGCTGAACAGAGCGCGAGTCATGAACAGCTGGTCAGCGGCCTGCGCCAGAGCCTCAGCCTTGCTGAACAGGAGCGTGATCAACTCAAACCCGCTTTTGAAGAA
>CAJYHH010000978.1 GCA_913773825.1 Candidatus Sericytochromatia bacterium
GGGTCCAAATCAAAAACGGCCAGGTAGTAGCCGAAGTGACCCAAGATCAGAAAAAAGACGGAATGTTTGCTGGCGAAGCCCTGATGGTTGTAACGGATGATGGTTTATCTGTCAGACGTTGGCTAACGAGTCTGAGCCCTATGGATCAGTGAGAGCAGTGAAGCTAACGCTTGCGGGTCATTTAAAACGCCTGATTACAAGCTCTAAAAAGCATAGCCAACTGTAAAGGACGCTGCTGGAAGAAAGCCGACTAAACTGAGGATGACTGCCTGCAGAGGTGAGTAACAGAGGCCTGCCGCCGCACTCAGCGTCAGACCCTGAGCTGCGCGATATTCATAGCCCAGCATTGCCGAGGCACCGGGAGCAATAATAAGCGCCATAAAGCTGGAATGTTGCAAATAAAGATCAACTTCTGCAAACACGCTGCCTGCAGTGGGTGAAAAATAGGTGCGGCCAGTAAGTGTAAATTCGTTAAGAATGCCCGTAAAGCCAGCATGAATGCCAAGTGACATCTGCTCATTGAAGTTGTAACTTACTCCCAATCCGTTAGGTAGTTTCGGATACCCAACACCCAGTTCAATCAGCCAAGGGCGCTGGATACGAATCGGCTGCTCCGTAATTGGGCCTTGAGCATAGGCAGCCTGAGCCTGAAGCAAAGGAATCCCCAAGAAGCTAAGTAGCCCTTTAAACAGGATTTGAGAGATTTTATCGGCAAGAGAGAAATACTGAGTGTAAAAGAGGCTGACATAAAGAGGCTTTCTGAGCGTAATAGATTTTTGTTTGGTGCTTGATTCTGACTGTCATTCTCGCTTGGTCTAAGGTGTTGCACTCTGAACTTTTAATATAGGCCCGCTTTGCCAACTTTTAGCTGTTTCAAAACTGAAACTCAACTATTTTCTTGATCACAGGTTCTGAAATCTAAGGGGAGGCCTCACTGACGCTAGGACTGGTTGGGTTAAACAGTATGCTTAAGCTCTGTGTTTTTACGATGGGTAGCCTCATCATGCTGATAGAAATGCTGATAGAACAAAACAAAATCTGTTCAGCTTGGGTTAAGGTTCACGCGTTAGGCTGGGGACAAACCTTAAAGGAGTCCCAAGATGTTGTTTAACCCTGTTTCGATACACCTGATGCTTAACCATGTTCCGCTGATCGGTTCATTTATCGCGACCCTTGTTTTGACCTGGGGATTGTTCCGTCGTCAGCAAGAGATAATAGGAATGGCCTTAATCATGCTGATTGTGTCGGCTGTTGCGGCTTTGCCTGTCTTTTTTAGTGGAGAAGGAGCGGAGGATGCCGTTAAACATCTTCCTGCTGTCTCACATGGTCTGATTGAGGCGCATGAAAATATTGCTAAATTAGCGATTGGCTTGATAGAAGGATTGGGTCTTGCTGCTGTTGGCGGACTGATTATCCTGTATCGTCAGCAGCGTTTGCCCCTATGGTATGCTATGCTCCTTGCCGTACTCTGTGTGGCTAACGGGGGGGCAATGGCTCAGACCGCCCATCTTGGAGGCCAGATTCGCCATAGCGAAGTTCGAGGGCTTGCAGAATCTGTTGGACACTCTGAGCAGAGTCCTTTGCCTGCTCAAAACACGTCCAGTCAAAACCGAAAGGATCATGATGACGACTCAGATCATGATGAGACTGACCAGGAGATTGACAGACGCTCTGATGCAAAACAAAAGCCAGAGCATAAAGAGCACCCGCAAAAAAAACAGTTATTCCAAGCGGATCGCAGACACTCGCATCAGGATCTTGCAGAGCCAGCTGAAGCCTCTGAACGCTAAAGTGCTCAGTCTGAGTTATGACGCGGCACATGATGAGTATCAGGCCCATCTGCTGAGTCAACAAGGGCTAGAGTTTATCAGCGTCATGCAGGTGCAACAGCAGTCATGGGGATCAATCCGGCAACCCTCTGCCCAGTTTGACATCGGGCAGATTTTGCCGCTTGAAACCTTGCTGAAGCGCTACCTTGCAAGTCGTCCGCACCATTTGCTTGAAGCTGAACTGGAAAAAGGGTCAACTGGCTGGGTTTATGAACTCGAGTGGATTGAATCTGGACGGGTGGTTAAACTGCATCTTGATGCCCAAAACGGGCAGATTCTGACTCATTTTTGAGGCCTTGGTGAGAGTGTTGTTGATTGAAGACGATCAAATCTTAGTGGACCGCCTGCTGCCACGATTGCAGGCGGCTGGCTATGCCGTTGACGTGACGGCTTCAGGGCAAGATGGGACGTGGCTGGGTAATCAAGAAAACTATGATTTGGCGATCCTTGACCTTGGCTTGCCTGATGCTGAGGGGCTAGACGTCTTGCGAGCCTGGCGTGCGAGGGGACGCCAGATGCCGGTTTTGATTCTAACGGGCAGAGATTCCTGGCAGGAAAAAATTCAGGGTTTTTCAGCTGGGGCTGATGATTATCTGGCCAAGCCTTTTTATAGCGAAGAATTACTGGCGCGTATGCAGGCCTTGATTCGCAGACGTTATGGTTTGTTGCCCGGCAGCCTGTGTCTGGGTTTGCTTGAGCTGGATGAAAATACACAGGAAGTGCTAATCGAAGGACGGCGTGAATCACTGACAGGGCAAGAATTTCGTCTGTTGCGCTATTTTATGCTCAACCCCGGTCGGATTCTTTCTAAAAATCAGCTGATCGAAAAAATTTATGACACGGGGGCTGAAGCTGACAGTAATACACTTGAGGTATTTATTGCCCGATTGCGTCAAAAAATCGGTAAAGAAGCGATCCAGACTCGCCGGGGCCAAGGGTATTGTCTGGTCAAACCAGAATGAAAACCCAGTCCTTGGTTGTTTCACTGAGTTGGAGTCTGTCCTTGGGTTTGCTGGTCTTTGCTGTTTTACAATGGCTGCTTGTGACCCAATTGATGCGGCATCTGACGTACGAAGAAGTAGGTTCACGGCTGGGCCATGACGGTGAGAGCCTGATACAAGCTTTGCAATTTAGCCCTGATCAGCTGCCTTTATTGAGCCCTGATCGGCTGGATCCCATCTTTAATCGACCTTTTTCTGGCCATTATTTTATCCTTGACGCCAGAGGGATCCAAATTCATTCTCGCTCGCTCTGGACATACCCCTTAAAAACAAGTCCTGATCAGAGTTTGCAGTTGATTTCAGGCCCCTTACAACAGCAGTTGTTAGTCTCGCATCAGTCAGTGTTAAAAAATAATGTTAGGGTCAGCTTGACGGTTGCTGAAGATATCAGTCCCTTACAACGTACATTAAGGCGTTTTGGCTGGTTGTATGCTTTGTTCTCTGCTGTGATGACTGTTTTATTATTAAGCCTACAAAACTGGTTGCTTTTGCGTTTGCTGGCCCCGTTGTTGCGGACGCGGGCTGAATTAGAGCGTCTGGCACAGGAAGAAATCCAGATGCTTGATGAAGCGGTTCCCCGTGAGCTTAAACCTTTGGTTGAGAGCTTTAATAGCTTGTTAAAACTTCAGCAGCAACGACTGACAAGGGCCCGCGATAGCCTGGCTGATCTGTCTCATGGGCTCAAGCGTCCCTTAAGCCGGATGCGACAATTACTTGAAGAGCAGCCTTGGCCAGAGTTGAGTGCAGAAACTGAAGTCATCCGTGAACGGATTGAACGTCAGTTGGCTCATGCCCGTCAAGCCGGTGCTTCACCCTTGCTCAAACCTCTTTTAGTTAAGGACTTGCTTGCTGAGATCTTGCCTGTTCTTGAAAAGCTTTATGCATACAAAAATCTGGTTTTTGACACACAGGTCTCTGAACAGCGTCTGCTAATGGAGCGGCAAGATGCCCTTGAGTTGCTGGGTAATTTACTCGACAATGCCTGTAAATGGGCTCATCATCAGGTTGTCATTCAAGTTGATGCTGATCAGGGGATTACAATTAGCGATGATGGCCCTGGTGTTGATCCTGAGTTCCGGAACCAAATCAGTCAACGAGGCCTGCGGGCCGATCAACAAGTTCCCGGCCACGGTCTGGGACTTGCCATTGCCCAGGATCTGGCGCAAAGCTATGGCGGTGAATTGAGCTTTTTAAGCTGTCCCAGCCTGGGTGGTTTGTTAGTCAGGCTAAGTGGTGAACTGGTTGTCAGTCAGCCGTCATCAAGGGGATCTACGTGAAGCTTCGATTGATCATTCCCTGACGACATTCAATCTGTAGGCCTGTGGGTATCTTTTCATCCTGACTGATGCCAGACTCTGTAAACAAGAGTCTGGCATCAAATCTTGATCAACAACCAGCTTTAGACTAAAACGCCATTGATCGGCTCCAGAGGCTGAGGCAGAGAATTTTCGCCCATTTCCTGAAGCAGGCTGATTTCAATATTGCGACAGATCGCACGCAGCGGAATATCATTATCTTTTTCGGCAAACGGGTTTTGAATGGCGCCGCCAATGGCATCTAGGCCTAAAAAAGCATAGGCGACGACCAAGATAATCACTGGTGCAAACGTGTGCTCAACAATGGCAAAGGGCAAAGTCAGGCAATATAAGGCAACCAGTTGATGCATCAGACTAATATAACCAAACGGAATAGGGGTGGAGCGGATTCTTTCGCAGCCTCCCTGAATTTCGCTCAATTCGTGCAGACGCTGTTCAAGCATGGTGACATGTAAGGTATCCAGCCAACCGTGGCGCCATGCTGCCGCTATCTCATCACTTAGGGCATCAGTCAGTGCCAGCGGCAGATTGGGAACCTGTTTTAGTTTGTCATACAGACTAGGAGCAACCCAGGGACGTAAGAACTCTATATCTTGGACGTGTAGATGCATGCGTAAAGCATGAGCAAAGGCAATTTGGAGCTTGACCACGCGCTGCTGAAGGGCCAGTAATGAGGGCTGTTCGTCCGCTTGCTGAACCCGTATATAGCGCCGCATCTGACGAGTGAGACTGCGGCTGGAATTTGTCAGTTGGCCCCAAAGTTTACGGCCTTCCCAGAAGCGCTCATAGCTGGCGTTGTTGCGAAAGCCGAGAAAAATACTCAACGCCAGGCCAACCAATGTAAAAGGCAATGTCGAAAGGGTTAATGAAAACCAGCCTAGATAGATATGCAGCAGGGTTACGACACAGGCCAAGATGACGGTTGCCAATAAGCGCTTCCAGATCAGCGGCAGGACGGTCCCGCGAATCTGAAATAAGAGTTTCCACCAAGGGGTTTTTTCAGATTGAATAATCATGGAGCTACCTTTAGCGTTAAATTAAAGATTTCATTTTAGTCTCTGCTGAGTAATCTGCCACACTGTTATTTCAAGTAAATGATCGTGTCATTCCGGCCTCCGAGCCGGAATCTAAATAGCCTGATGTGTTCTTTAAAGTAAAAATCCACTGAGTCTACTAATACTCAAAGGCCCTACTAAAAGCCCAAATTCCTGAATCAGGCCCCCTTTGATAAAAAGTCTCGTCAGCAAAGCCAGCCGCCAAAAATGTTTATTTTAAGCAAACAAGGGCTTAAGTGAATAGGGCCTGCTCTGAAATGACTGATCATGCCAACTACAGCTAAAAGCCCAACGATCAACATAGAGTAAGCCTTG
>CAJYHH010000979.1 GCA_913773825.1 Candidatus Sericytochromatia bacterium
AACATGCCCATAAAAGAAACCCCCGATTCTGAATTTCAGAATCGGGGGTTGGTGTCTGTTTAAAACAAATCAGACCAGAGCGCTGAACGCCTGGTTGAAAGGTTTAGTAACGGCCGCCACCACCGTAGCCGCCGCCGCCGTAACCACCACGGCCACCGCCGCCGCCACGAGGACCACGCTCTTCACGGGGACGAGCTTCATTGATGGTCAGAGCGCGGCCGAGCAGATCCTGGCCATTCAGAGCATCGATGGCTTTCTGGCCATCAGCACCCTGAGCCATTTCGACAAAGCCGAAGCCACGGGGGCGGCCGGTTTCGCGATCGGTCATGACGCGGATGTTGCGGATTTCGCCGAAGGGAGCAAAGAGCTCTTCGAGGTGCTGTTCATCAGCTTGATAGGAAAGATTACCAACGTAGATATTCATTGAGGACATCCTCTTAAGAAGTTATTGGGACTCGAGGCAGGAAACGCGGAAGATACAGTGCCGTCGGTCGCAATAACTTACGGAGCAGTCTGGATCTTGAGATGCGAAAATGAACCATCTAGTCGCCTTGCTATGCAGCATAATGCCTAAGGTCTGAAAAGACAAGCCGCATCAACAGGATCTTAACAGGATTTGAATAAGAAACCGTATTGATGCTCTGTGTCAAAACAAGCCGATTAAGGCTTGTTTTTTTGGCCTAAGCTAAAGCCTGAAATCAAAGCTTAAGCTGCCTTTTATCAACAGTTAAAATTTAGAGCCGAAAAAAGCGTTTTGTGGTTGTAATGCTGGCAGCGGCAACCTGTTCAACAGACTGATTTAAACTGGCCGCGACCTTTTTAAGCACATGGGGTAAAAAAGCAGGCTCGTTGCGCCCACCACGCGGCTTAGGTCGTAAATCACGCGGGGTTAAAAAAGGCGCGTCTGTTTCGATCATTAGCCGATCTGCGGGAATGAATTGAACCAGCTCAGCTAAATGGCTGCCATGTCGTTCATCGCAGATCCAGCCCGTGATGCCGATATAATAATCACGTTCTAGATAAGCTTCTAGTTCAGCGCGGGTGCCAGTAAAACAGTGGACAACTGCTGGTGGTAACTGTTTGCCAAAACGATCCAGTATCTCAAGCAAACGCTGATGGGCATCACGTTCATGTAAAAACAAAGGTAAATGGAGTTCACAGGCCAGTTCAAGCTGGGCGTTAAACACATCTTCCTGAATCTCTCGGGGTGAAAAATCCCGATTAAAGTCCAGTCCGGTTTCGCCAATGGCGACAACTTTTGGCTGAGTTACAAGTTCTCTTAAACGCAGCCTTAATTGAGCGAGATCAGACACCTCTTGAGCCCCATGAGGATGGACACCGGCTGTGGCATAAAGCTCTGGGCGTTCCGCGGCATAAGCAGCGGCTGCTATGCTGCTTTCAAGACTGGTGCCGGTGATAATCTGGGTTTTAACCCCTGCAGCCTGGGCGCGTAAAATCACGGCTTCGCGATCAGCGTGAAAACGCCGATGCATTAAATTTACGCCAATATCGATAAGTTCAAGACTTGGATTCATTGTGAGATGATTTGTGAGATGATTGGGTTGATGCATATGAGGGAGCCTCTGGATAGATCAAATAAGGTCGGCGCAGCTGTTTAAAGGCTTGAAGATCTGGGGCCCAGCTGGCGCGAATTTGAGCTTCACTCCAGCCTTGTTCAATCTGCTGCTGGAGCGCTTCTGTACCCGCTAGTTTAGTGAAAAAAGGATTAAAAAAGGCTTTGTCTGCCGGGCGCTGCTGATAAAAATGCAGCAAATAACTCAGGCTAAAATGCGGTGCAATAACCGCACTTGAGCGCAGATCAAGGCCTGAACAGCGCTGGCCCAGATAAGGCGGCTGAGTGGCACCTGGGCGGCTAACGGGCGTAAAGCGAAAGTCTCCAGCACCAGACCAGGGCCAGCCCAAAACCTGAAAAGGAAACTCCGTGCCGCGACCGACGCTGACAAGGGTGCCTTCAAATAAACCGAGTGAAGGATAAAGTCGAATAGCCTGATCATTGGGTAAATTCGGGGAGGGTCTGACTGGCAGGGAATAGGCCGTTAGATGAGTATAGTTTGCGGCTGGAATCACTGTCAGCTTAAGTTGATCAGCTGCTTGAATCCATTTTTGGCCTTTGATCATCTGGGCGAGTTCACCCAGCGTCATGCCGTGGACTAAGGGGATTGGGTGCATGCCAACAAAAGACTGATAAGCCGGTTTAAGAACCGGACCGTCGGTATAATCCCCATTGGGATTTGGTCGATCCAGGACCATAACGGGTTTAGCGGCTTCAGCGGCTGCTTCGAGCACATAGTGCAGGGTACTGAGATAAGTGTAATAACGGACGCCAACGTCCTGAATGTCAAAAATCAGCAAATCCAGATCATTGAGATCTTCAGGCCTGGGTTTTTTCTGGGCGCCATAGAGTGAGACCACGGGTAAACCGGTGCTTGGGTCAATTCCGTCGCTAAGATGGGCGCCTGCATCCGCTTCACCGCGAAAGCCGTGTTCAGGTGCAAAGACCCGCTGGATCTTTATTTTTTGAGTCTGCAGGGCATCTACCAGATGCTGGGCTCCGCTGCGAGAAGTGGCGTTAACAACGAGCCCGACACGCTTGTTTGACAGCTGAGGCAGCCAGCGCTCAGGCTGATCTGCAGCGGGCACAGGACTTGTTGGCTGCGCTGTTTG
>CAJYHH010000980.1 GCA_913773825.1 Candidatus Sericytochromatia bacterium
GCACTCATAAACACAAGCAGACTCATCCAGCCATAAACTTGCCAGGATAAAGGCAGACGCCGGACCGCACCCAGCATCAGTGCAATGCCAATAAAGCCAGCAATCAGGCGACTTTCCATCATCGTAAACCGCGCTCGCGCAGGCTCATCATGCAGGATTCGGCCCACAGTATTCGCAACTTGTTCCCAGGGCGGAATAAAGCCCTGCCCCCAGTGTTTAGCCTGAATTTTCATAAACATCAGCGGATCACCGGTTAGACGCCAGTTGATAAACAGATACACACCCAGACCAAGGGGAATAAGTAAGAGCCAGAGCGGTTTAAGCCGACGCATGATGGATGCAGAAGAGACCTCAGCATCACCTGTTGATTTAATTTGGGAGTTAATTTGGGAGTTAATTTGGGATTCAGTTATCGTCTCATGATTCAGCAATATGGGGCGCTTTTCAGCTCTGGGCCAAAACACGCTTAATGCAAGAGCAGGCAAAAGTAAGACACCCGTTGAACGTGTGGCGCTGGCAAAAGCGCCAGCTACTCCTGATGTTAACCAGCGTTTGCCTTGTGCCGCATAAAAAGAGAGTAAGGTTAAAGCTAAAAATAGACCTTCGGTAAACGGAAAGGAAAAATAAATCGCAGTTGGAAAACAGCAAAAAAACATAAAGGCTCTAAAAATCAGATCTTCATCAAATCCCTGCCGCCGAAGTAAATCCTGAAGTAAATAACCTGCCGCAACCGTTGAAGCAAACGATACGAGTATTGCGCTGATTACAAAGTCATGCACCAAAAAATTAACAACGCGCACCAGATACGGAAACAGCGGAAAAAACGCCAGTAAAAACTGATTGTCGCCTGAGCCGCGATAACCCAGATCAGCCAGGCTCATATAATGTTTGGCGTCCCAGTGGCGCATACTTTCATAAAGCATGTCTCCAAAGCCATGACGATGATCCAAAATGGCGCGTTCAGCAATGTAGATCAGACCAAACACAGCGAGACGAATCACCAAAGCCATTACAAACGAGCGAGTTAAATAAATTCGTTGACGGGGATCAGGAAAAAGTTTAAACCAGATTTTGTGTATGATGTGCGACATAAAAAGAAGTGACTCTGCTAAAAAGTTTGCCTACAGTGTATCAGGATCATTTTAAACCCTTCTGGAATAAACCTTTAAAAGGTCGATAATTCAGCATTTAAAACGGACTTAAGGCTAAATTCAGCGTTTAAATATTCTGTTGCACGCCGTTTTACTTATAAGATTTTAAGGGCCATTTTAGTCTTCATTAAGGCCCTAACTGTTATGCTCATGACTATACACCTGAACGTGTTCTGGCTCACAAGTTTTTTATGTCCATCACTTATATTCAGGTTTCGATTATCGCAGCAGAGAGGTCAGCATGAACGAAGTTAAACATCGTCATCGCCGTCAGGTCCTTCACCGACGCAACCCCATCCGCCATCTGCTTGGTATTGTGGGTGCAACAGCCCTTGTTTTTGGTAGCCAGATTCCCTTAGCCGCTCAACAAACCCAAACATCTGGTCTTTCTATCCATCAACAGCATAAAACTCGGACACAACTTAAACCCGGTATTACCACTCAAGCAGATCGACAATTAGTTCAACTTGCCAGCCAGCATGGTCTGGCCCAGATGCATCCTGATGCCCTTCAGGTCAGAGTGATTAAAGCCGAAGTCATGGCCCGTGCAGATCGTTTAGGCGTGCCACGCTCTTTGGCTCTGGCTGTAAGCGGCCATGAAAGCGGTGGCTGGAAAATGTGGAATCAGCAGGTGGTGAGTAACACTAATCAAGGTGATAACGGTCATGTACAGTCTACAGACTGGGGTGTGATGCAGATTAATGATAAAGCACATCCCCAGGCTTTTCCGCGTGCGAGTAAAGACTTAGCCTATAACATTGAGTACGGCTTGAACTATCTGGCTGAATTACATAAAGTGTATCAAGGCAGTCTCAATCAAGGCTTTGGCGATTGGGATATTACCCTTGCCGCCTATAATCTTGGCCATGCTCCCAGCCCGGATGAAATGCCCACGGCAGCTCGCTATCTAGACAAGCTGCGCAGCTTTCTTAAACAAGAGCGCCTGCCTTTTCAGCTTCAATATACCGTCCAACCCGGTGATACCTTAGCCAGTATCTCAGAACAAAAACTCGGTCGTGCCAGCCATTGGCAGCAGCTCTGGCAAGCGAATAACGCGATAATGCCCTCTCCTTCAAGTCTGCGTGTGGGTCAAGTCCTTAAGCTACCGCTTATTTAATCTCATCTAAACCGCTTTTATGCTGATTGTTTGGCTAAGTCTAAAAGCTTACGCACTGTGTTTTCGTTACGGCCTGTTGACCAGGTCCCCAGCTGTTTTTCCAGCCAGAGCATTGAGTTTAAACGCTTCTCGTTTAGATCCGCGCTGATATTCAACACCAGCTCACGCGGCCGCAGCAAGATCTCTAAACCATCCTGCTCAAGTGCTGTTAAACGCTCTGCAGCATCGGGATGAGGCTCAGAGCCTAAAAACAAAATTAACAGCTTTTGATGATCAGCCGTTTTAGGCAAGGCCTCTGTCAGGGCCTGTAGTTCATTTAATGTGCGTAAAGCCGTTGGAATTTCAAAACCTGCAGTTTGTTTAAAATGGGCTTCTAATTGACTCGCCAATGTGTCTGCTTTACGAGCAGTCGAATCAAAGACGGCATTCCCACTTTGAATATAGGTTTTGACGTTCTGAGCCCCACAATCAGCTAACATCTGACGCAGGTACTCCATTTTGACAATCCGCTTGCCCCCTACATTAATGGCGCGTAATAAAGCAATATAGCGCATTTAAAATAGCCTCTTTTGCAATCACTGATTACCCGAGCTTAACATGGGCATCTGCTTCTTCATTATTTTTAAGCCTGAACAATTGGCGCTGTGGGCATTTTTTTGGATTGTCGATCTTTCGCCCGCCTTTTGCAGTTTGCCTAGCTGCGCTTAATCTCGCAGCAGCGTACGTGATTTTTGATGGTGAGCTTGATGGCTGATCATCCAGCGATCGGGGGTAAAGTGCGATTGGGCCAGCAAGCGTATCGCCTTTGCAAAAGGCCTGGCCTGGACAGCTCTAAGGGCACCAACTGAGCTTTCCGTCTCAATTTGCCAGCGATCAGCAGGCCCCCAGCTACGGCTTTGAGCGGAACCCGACAGATGAGCTAAAAACAAGCGGCGGGGTGCTCCTGCTGCAGTCGGCAAATAAATTTCACCTTGCCAATCAGCAGGCTCAGTCGGGCCTAAAGGCACAGGCGCCATTTGAGCACTCAAAATCAACTTTCGGTCGAGCTTTAGGCCAAAACCAGATTCTGGGCCAGCTTGAACCCCAGCATGAACCAATATCTCACCTGTATGATAAGGGCAGTGAAACAATCGTCGTTCTACCCAGGCAAAGCTGGTCCGTGAATGAAATGCACAGGGCAAATAAGCCCCTGTCGCAAACTCAGACTGCTGAGTCTGAACAAAGACGACCAGATTCATTTCACAAAATTGAATGCCTTTAAAACGCGCAGAAAGAGCTGACAGCCGCAGCTGCACCCGACCTGACTCAAGCTGGGGCACAAGAGATTCTGACGCCAGCAGAGATGTCCATAAGCTGGCATCAGCTGTCCCTTGCAAACTGATTTCCAGAGCATCTGAAATCTCAGCGGCCAGCGGCACAGCCCGGCCGGCAATCAGGGCACGAGACATTAATCAGGCTGCTTGGGAATCAGAGAGCTAAAGCTCTGTAAATAAG
>CAJYHH010000981.1 GCA_913773825.1 Candidatus Sericytochromatia bacterium
GATGCCAAAGGTCAGCCACGCTGGTCACGCATGATCAAAGCCCAAGAGCTTCAACCCCCGGCTCAAAAATAAGGTTTAAAAAAGTTTTAATGCCCTTAAATAAAAGGGTGCTGAGGGAATTAAGCAATGTTATGGGGCTCTGCCCCTACAATTTACTTAGCTCGCTTTAAAAGGATGACCCGTTACATGCGTTTGCTCTCTCTGACCGTTTCGATGCTTATGGTGCTGTCTGCTTGTGGGAGCCGCACGCCAAGCAGTTCAACTCGTTCTTCTAGCTCAACTTCTAACTCAAGCGCCCGCTTTGCTGCAAGTCCCAGTGCCAGCCCCAGCTCAAGTTCGAGCCCTACTACTAACCCAAGCCCCAGTGCCAGCCCTTCTGATTCAGGTGAGGTCAGCAGCCAAAGCAGCAATAGCTCAGGTTTGACGTTTGAGTCGCTGAGTACTGGTCAGAGTCGGATTAAAACAGCAGCTAACCGCACAGCCGCTACTCAAGATGAATTTGACACCCTTTGGGAAGAACACGCTGGAGCAGACAAACAGCCTCCGCAGGTTGATTTTACTAAACAGACTGTTTTAGCTGTCTTTGCCGGCCCTAAAAAAAGTGGCGGCTATAGCATCAAGGTCACCAGCGTCAAATTGTCTGGCAAAGAGCTTCAGGTACGTTATCACCTGACAGAGCCCGAAAAAGGCAAGTTGACCAGTCAGGTCCTGACATATCCTTCTCATATCGTCAAAATTGATCGTCGTAAAGCAAGCGGAGACTTCGACAGCGTAAAATTTATCGCAGATTAATTAGCTGATTTTAAAACAGCTTGTATCTGATCTCTTAAGCAGCCTTTTGCTGAAATACGCGTAAAAGGCTGCTTTTTTCTAAATATCCGAGGCTGGATTTTAACTCAGGACTTGGCATATGATAGGCTTGTAGATGTTCTAAGAAAACAGTGTGCATGGTAATCTACGGAACCAAACCACAAAAAGCCGCGATTTCTTTAAGGCCCGGCCTATGCC
>CAJYHH010000982.1 GCA_913773825.1 Candidatus Sericytochromatia bacterium
GCCGTGACTTTGCGGCAGACGAAAAGATGGAATTTGCGCTTGAATGTGTTTATCAGACTGAGTGCTTGATGCATGAACTCAAACAAGCGCAAACCGTTAAAAAACTGCTCGGTTGAGAACAAGCTGAGTGACAGCCTTGGCCTTCTGAGAACACCTGCCCTTTGGCTATAAGCAATGGCTTATAGGATGACCTGGCAGAATGGCTTCGATCTGCAAAGCTGACTCAGCTGGGACGGACTAAAAAATCCTGACTTTCTTGCATACAGATGAGTATGTTACTGTTTAAAAAAATGATCCGTTGGAGCAACGATGCAAGCTCAATCAAACCAGCAAAAGCCGCTTGTGCGCGTGGCGAGTTTTACCATTTCGCTTGATGGCTATGCAGCAGGACCTAATCAAAACCTCGAAAATCCAATGGGTGAAGGTGCAAACAATTTGCACAAATGGTTTATTTCCACCCAGACTTTTCAGCAGACTCATGGGGGTGGAACCGGCACGACTGGTGTTGATAATGACTTTGCAGCTCGTGGTTTTGAAAATCTCGGCGCCTGGATTTTGGGCCGCAATATGTTTGGCCCGATTCGCGGCCCCTGGCCTGATCTAGCCTGGAAAGGCTGGTGGGGAGATAGCCCGCCTTATCACGTGCCGGTGTTTGTTTTAACTCATCATGAGCGCGAACCGCTTGAAATGGATGGTGGGACAACCTTTTACTTTGTTACCGGTGGCATCCATGAAGCACTCGAACGCGCCAAAGAAGCCGCAAACGGCAAAGATATCCGATTGGGTGGTGGGCCAAACATCATCAAGCAGTATTTGCGTGAGCGCTTAATTGATGAGCTACATATCGCCATTTCACCGATTCTACTTGGCCAGGGTGAAAGCTTATTTGAAGGCCTTGATCTGCGTGAGCTGGGCTATGAATGTGTCCAGCATGTCGCCAGCGAAAATGCCACACATATTGTGCTTCAACTCAAAGCTTAGAAGGCTTTAATAGAAATAGAAAAGGGATCCAAGGTGTCATTTCAAGCTTATCTGGATAATATCCAAACCAAAACGGGTAAAAGTGCGGCTGACTTTAGACAGTTAGCCGAAGAAAAAGGTTTTACGGCCAGCGGTAAATTAAAAGCCAGCGTTAAAGCCGGTCAGATTGTGCAATGGCTTAAAGATGATTTTGACTTAGGCCGGGGTCATGCTATGGCGATTTACGCTCTGCTCAAAGGTTCAAAAAATGAGGAGAGCAAATAGAAAGTTTCTGGCTATACATTTTTCAATTGGTTAGAGCCAGTCGAGGCGCATCTGCTGAAAGTCCAGGACAAAGCCCGCGCCTGGCTGGCGCAGGACATCAACTCCTAAGACGCCAATTAATCGGCCTTGGGCGACTTTGTCGTTATGAACAAAGATTT